>NZ_BCBJ01000066.1:0-165344 GCF_001320605.1 Pseudomonas sp. NBRC 111133
CTAGTGCCAGTGAGCCTCAGCACAAAGCCGGTGACTCACTTCATCATGCCCAACTCGGCATCATCCATGAGTGCCTTGGCCAAGGCACACAGGTAATGCGAGGCCCAAATCAGCTACGGTTTGTCTTCCATCAAGCCATCCAGGGTCATGTCCCGTGCGTAGCCCATCAACTCTGAAGCCTGCTCGCGAGCGCTCTGGCAAGGAATGCCGGCCTCGATACGGAACAGGGGATGGGTCTGGTTTTCACCTTGGTAGAAGGTGGTTTTGCCGACGGTGAATTTGTTTTTCTGTGTGTACATCGCACTGTGTTCTCGGGAGGGCCACCGCCAACCCGCTGTCAAACGGAAAGGTGGCAGCTGTGTATCAGCATGCATGACATGCATTCATCCATGCTGTGAGGAGCCATCGTTTGAGTCGATCAAATCGCTGAAATCTAATGGGTGCAAACCAACAAGAAGCTCGCACGGAAGCGATCAGCGATAGAGATAACTACACGATGACTCCAACGTTCTCATTATTCGTCCTGGGTACTGCAATACTCCTGATCGTAGCCATGATCAGCAAATTCAAAGTCCACCCTTTTCTCGCGTTGATGGCCGCAAGCCTGGTGGTAGGTGTCGGCACCGGCATGGCGCCCACGGCAATTGTGGCCGCATTCGAGAAAGGCATGGGCGGCACGCTGGGCTTTCTCGCCGGTATCATCGGCCTGGGCAGTATCCTCGGCAAATTGCTGGAAGAGTCTGGAGGTGCCAAACGCATCGCCACCACGCTTTTGAACACGCTGGGTGAACGCAATGCCTCCTGGGCAATGATGCTCGTTGGCTTCATCGCCGGCATCCCGGTGTTCTTCGAGGTTGGCTTCGTCCTGTTGATTCCGCTGATCTACGTGGTCGCACGTCAAACCCGCATCAGCATGCTGTACCTCGGTGTGCCACTGGCCACCTCGCTGATGGTGGTGCACTGCATTCTTCCACCACACCCCGCTGCCACGGCCATCACCGGCATGCTCAATGCGGATATCGGCACTGTCATCCTGTACGGGCTGATCGTTGGCCTCCCGACCGCCATCGTCGCGGGCCCGCTGTGGGTGCGTTTCACCTGCCGACGTGAAGCCAGCGAATCCCAACAGGCCTTCCTGTCTGCACGCACGGTGACTCAAGCAGAAGAACAGCCAATGCCCGCCTTCGGCATCACACTCGCCACCGTACTGCTGCCGCTTCTGTTGATGGTTGGCAAAACTCTGGCAGTCACTGTTCTGGACAAGGGGTCTGCGCTGTATGAGTGGGTGGCGTTTTTCGGCAGCCCATTGATTGCCCTGACGCTGTCGGTGGTGTTCGCCTACTGGGCGCTTGGCTTGCGTCGCGGCCTGCACATGGCTGGCCTGCTGAGCCTGACCCAGCGCTGCTTCCCTCCCCTGGCCGGCATTCTGCTGATCATCGGTGCCGGTGGCGCCTTCAATGACATGCTCGTGGGCAGCGGTATCGGCAAGGCACTGGCCGATGTGCTCAACCATACGCAACTCAATCCGATCATCCTTGCCTGGTTGATTGCCGGGATCATGCACTTTGCCGTCGGCTCGGCCACCGTTGCAATGATCAGCGCGGCCGGCATGGTCATGCCGATGCTTGGCCAGCATCCGGAATACAACCGGGAAATCCTGGTGATCGCTATCGGCGCCGGGGCCATCGGCTGGACCCACATCACCGACTCGGCGTTCTGGGTGGTGAAGGAATACCTGGGCCTTTCCCTGAGCGACGCACTGAAGAAGTTCACGGCCGCTACAGTACTGGCCTCGGTAGTTGCCTTGTGCCTGACCCTGCTCCTTTCGAAGATTGTCTGATCTACTCTGCACATACTGCGCAACAGGTGAAATCATGATTCACGGAAAAACCCTTGAAGCCTGGCAACAAAGCCACCCGATCATCGCCGACCTGGTTGCCCTGAAAGAGACCAGCTGGTTCAACCCTGGTATCGCCGGAGCTGCCGAGGCCCTGCACGACGTAGGCCTGACGGCTGCTGACGTGCTAGCGACAAGCGTACGGTTGCAGCGATTTGCACCTTACCTCGCCACCGTGTTCCCCGAGACAGCCGCTACCGGTGGTGTCATCGAATCGCACATCACGCCGCTGGCGCAGCTTCGCGAACTTCTAATCGAGGAAGGATCACTGCAAAACGTGGGCAGCCTGTGGCTCAAGGCGGACAGTGACTTGCCTATTTCCGGCTCGATCAAAGCCCGGGGCGGTATTCATGAAGTGCTCAAGCACGCCGAAGACCTGGCCTTGGCGGCCGGCTTGATCACGCCAACGGATGACTACAGCAAACTGGCCAGCGACCAGGCCCGCGCATTCTTCAGCCAGTACAAGATCGCCGTAGGTTCAACCGGCAACCTCGGGCTGTCGATTGGCATCATGAGCGCCAAGCTGGGCTTCCAGGTAAGCGTGCACATGTCGTCTGACGCAAGGCAATGGAAGAAGGACAAGCTGCGTGCCAACGGCGTAACGGTGGTAGAGCATGCCTCCGACTACAGCGTGGCGGTCGAGCAAGGGCGCCAGCAGGCGGCTTCTGACTCCAGCTGTTACTTTGTCGACGACGAAAACTCCCCGCAGCTGTTCCTCGGCTATGCCGTTGCCGCCGAGCGCTTGGCACGCCAATTCGACCAGGCCGGCATCCAGGTGAACGCAGATCATCCGCTGTTCGTGTACCTGCCGTGCGGCGTCGGGGGCGGCCCCGGTGGTGTCGCATTCGGGCTGAAGCTGGTGTTCGGCGATGCGGTGCACTGTATCTTTGCCGAGCCCACCCACTCCCCCTGCATGCTGCTGGGTGTCTATACCGGCCTGCACGATGAAACCAGTGTGCAAGACTTCGGCATCGACAACATCACCGCCGCCGACGGCCTAGCGGTCGGTCGCCCCTCCGGATTTGTCGGCAAGGCCATGCAGCGGCTGATCG
The DNA here is from genome assembly GCF_001320605.1 of Pseudomonas sp. NBRC 111133. Classification (NCBI taxonomy): domain Bacteria; kingdom Pseudomonadati; phylum Pseudomonadota; class Gammaproteobacteria; order Pseudomonadales; family Pseudomonadaceae; genus Pseudomonas; species Pseudomonas sp. NBRC 111133. The sequence continues at coordinate 2,950 of NZ_BCBJ01000066.1, forward strand.
ATGGTTACTACACGGTGACCGACGAAGCGCTGTACCGCTTGATGGTCATCGCCTATGAGCAGGACAAGGTCAAACTGGAACCCTCTGCCCTGGCCGGCGTACCCGGTATGGTACGGGTACTGCAAGCAGGTGAGTACCTGGCGCGCCAGGGCTTCACCCCCGCTCAGCTTCAGCAGGCCACTCACCTCGTCTGGGGCACGGGTGGCAGCATGGTACCGGACGATGAGTTTAACGCCTACCTGGCGAAGGGGTACAGCTTGCAGGCAAACGTGTAACCGCAGTCAGTACATTGTGCGAAAGGATTGATAGATGAAAAAAACCGGCGCCGCCGCCGTGAAACTCAATGGCTCGCACCTGGGCAGCCTGCATGTTTTTCTGGTGGCCGCACGGCACTTGAGCTTTTCTCGGGCCGCGGATGAGCTGTGCCTGACGGCCAGCGCGGTAAGCCATCGCATCAATCGCCTCGAAGATGAACTGGCGCTCAAGCTGTTCCATCGCATGCCGCGCAAGGTCAGCCTCACCGAAGACGGCGAGCGCCTGTTCGCGGTCATGCAGCGGACCATGGATGAGCTCAGCGAGGCCGTGCAGGAACGCGCTCACGCCGAGATCGCCGGCCAACTGACATTGTATGTACGCCCGTCAGTAGCACAATGCTGGCTGGTGCCGCGGCTTGCGCAGTTCACTTCCCGCTACCCTGATATCCAGCTGGATATCAGGGTGGGCAATGAGAGCATCGACTACCGCACACGCAAGATCGACCTGGTCCTCTGTTACTCGGATGGCCATCACCCCGGGCTCAAGACCCTTCACTTGATGAACGAGCGGATCGCCCCCGTGTGCTCCCCCCATTACGCAGAAATCCATGCATTGACCGGCGACCTGCACCGGCTGGACCACTGCACCGCCTTGCATGACGTAGCAGCCTGGGACAATGCTGCATTCGATGCAGAGTGGCAGCTGTGGGCCAGCACCACAGGCGCCGGTATCACCCCTCCACACCGGTTTCTAACATTCGATCGCTCCGACCTTTGCACACTCGCAGCGCTGAACCATGCCGGCATCGCCATCGGCCGGGAACAACTGGTCAGAGAGCGCATTGCACGCGGTGAGCTGGTCCTGCCGTTGGGTGGTTTCGTCGAGACCCCCAGCTATGGCTACTACCTGGTCTACCCGCCTCATGACCCGATGCCCAGACGGTTGCAGGTGTTGATCGACTGGCTTGTGGAATGCGCCCAAGCGCCCGACTCAAGCCATTGACTTGCTCAACCACGGATGCACTGCGCAAAAACCAGTTCCAGCAAATAGGCCACATTGAACCGGGTCCAGGGCGTCACGGCCTTCTGGTTGGTCCGGAAGATCGCCCCCGGCGGTAGCTTCCCGCACCCGGTTCTGGAGGCGCATCGGGTGCCGCAGGTAATGCCCTTCGCTGAGGATCACATCCGCCGTGCGTTCGCACTGTTCCGAACAACTGGTGTGCAACCTCATCTGCAAGTCGGCCAACTCGTCGATGACGGGTAGTAGCCCGGGTTTTCCACCAGCACCGCATCGCCCGGTACCACGAAGCGGCGAATGATCAGGTCCAGCGCATGGTTGGCGCCAAGCACATGACCCACGCCGTCCCCACGGCATTGCTCGGCATCCCCGGCGACACCATGGCACCCCCCTGATGCGCGAAGCCAACTTCCTGCGCAACCTGGGCGTACCGCATATCGCCCTGCGCAAGATGATCTCCGGTGCGGTCATCGCTGCCCTGGTGGCAGAGCCGTTGGCAGTGCTGTGGGCCTCGGTGCTGGCGCTGCTGCCCTTCGTGCTGGCGATCATCGCCTTGCAGACCCTGACCGGCCAGCACTGCCTGAACACCACCACCGACCAGCGTTATTTAAAGTCACGTTAGTGAGTAGACTAACATTCTACAATGCTGACCGAAGAGCAAGATTTTACTCACAACTGGATCCAAAGTTAACGGTGTGCCCTGATTGCTCTAGTTCGCTGTAGGTCGTTAACGGGCGATGATGAATTACCCCAACAACTGGCTCAATACCGCGCGCAGTTTCCCCGGTTTAACCGGCTTGTTCAGCAGCGGCGCCCCCAACTTCTGCAAGCCCCGACGGCACTGGTCGCTGCGGTCGGCGGTAATGATCACCGCTGGTATCGCAACCGCAAAATGCTCACGCAAGTGCTTGACCACCTGGCAGCCCACCACCCCATGGTCGAGGTGGTAGTCGGCCAGGATCAATTCCGGAGCCCGCCCCTGCAACGCCAGCAAAGCTGCCTCCTGATCGGTTGCAGTGACCACTTCACAGCCCCACTGCTCCAGCAACGCGCCCATGCTCTCGAGGATGCTCACTTCGTTGTCCAGCACCAGCAAGCGGCGGCCCGGCAGCGGGTTGCCGGCACTTGGCAGCGGCACAGCCTGGTGAACGGCCAGCGGCACTTCTTTGCCAATCGGTACCTCGATACTGAACATCGAGCCGCGCCCCGGCCATGAACGTACCTCGATCCGGTAACCGAGAATCTTGGCAATCCGTTCAACGATAGCCAGCCCCAGCCCCACCCCTTTGCGATCCGCAGCACGGCCGACGTCCAATTGGTTGAATTCGAGGAAAATGGCATCCAGCCGATCCGCAGCAATGCCCCGGCCAGTGTCCCACACCTCAAGCCGCAGATGCTCGCCACGGCGCCTGGCACCTAGCAGTATCCGGCCTTCGTCGGTGTAGCGGCAGGCATTGCTGAGGAAGTTGCGCAGAATGCGCGTCAGCAACCGCAGGTCGGTGCTGATGGCATGGTCAGCGATACGTGCGTGCAGCGTCAGGCCTGCCGCATCAGCCACTGTGCGAAACTCCGAGACCAGCGGCGCGAAGACTTCGTCGAGACGGTACACGGCCACGTCCGGTTTGACCGCTGCCTGGTCGAGCCGGGAAATGTCCAGCAGGTCGGTCAGCAGGTCTTCGGCGCCTTCCAGGGCCTGGTGGGTGCGCTCCACCAGCACATGCTCGGCCTCTGGCAATGGCCGTTCGCGCAAGGTAGAGATCAGCAAGCGGGCGGCGTTCAGCGGTTGCAGCAAGTCATGGCTGGCGGCGGCAAGGTATTTGTCCTTGCTGCGGTTGGCGGCCTCTGCGGCATCCCGGGCCTCCAGCAATTCATCGGTACGCGCAGCAACCCGTTGTTCCAGTTCGTCGTTGAGCTGTTGCAAACGCTGCTGGGCCTGCTTGCGTTCGGTGATGTCGGCGACAAAACCTTCCACCAGCCCTTCCTGCCCTGGCTTTAGCAGCAGGTTCATCAGCACATCCAGGTGGCTGCCATCCTTGCGGCGCAGGCGGGTTTCGTAGCCGTGCAGGCTGCGCTCACGGGCGAGGATCGCGGTAATCGCCTGCAGTTCTTCGGCGCCGCCGTCAAACAGGTGAGTGGCCAGGTCAGTCAGGGAAAACAGCACCGCTTGCGGGTCGTCGTAGCCAAGCATGCGCGCCAACGCCGGGTTGGCGGCACGCATGCCGTCCTGCAGGCTGGCCTGGAAAATGCCGTGCACGGCGTTTTCGAACAGCCATTTATAGCGGTTGCGTTCGGCTTCCAGTTCGTCCAGGCGGGCAGAAAGCTCCGGATAATGGCTTTTGCGCGCCGAGTGGTCGCCGAGCCCCAGCAGCCCGGCCAGCGCCCGCTGCTGCTCGTCAGAGGGCCTCGCCATAGACCACCTCGACATCACGCTGGCTCGACGCGCGGGGGTTGGTGAGAATGCACGGATCATCCATCGCATGCTGCGACAGGAACGGAATATCGGACGTGCGCACGCCGTGCAGGCCCAGGGTTTCGTGGAAGCCGATGGCGTGCTTCAGGGCGATCAGGTGTTCCACCAGGCGCCCGCAAATCTGCCGGTGGTTGAGGCCACGGCAATCAATGCCGAACACCTCGGCAATCACCTTGAAGCGCTCCGGCGCCGAGCTGTAGTTGAACGCCACCACGTGCTCCACCAGCACCGCGTTGCACAAGCCATGTGGCAGGTCCAGAAACCCGCCAAGGCTGTGCGACATCGCGTGCACTGCACCCAGGATCGCGTTGGAAAACGCAAGCCCCGCCTGCATGCTGCCCAGCATGATCTTCTCGCGCAGGGCGATATCGGTGGGGTTGGCGATCATCTCCACCAGGTTGCCATTGATCAGGCGCATGGCTTCCAGCGCGTGGGGGTCGGTCAGCGGGCCATGGCCGGTGGACACGAAGGCCTCGATGGCATGCACCAGCGCATCGATACCAGTACAGGCCGACAGGAACGGGTCCATGCTCAGGGTGGTTTGCGGGTCGATCAGCGACACATCCGGCACCACCGCCTTGCTGACGATGGAGAACTTCATGCGTTCCTGCTGGTTGGAAATGATCACGAACTGCGACACGTCCGCCGAGGTGCCGGCGGTGGTGGGGATCAGGATCAGCGGCGGGCTGGGCACGCGGATCATGTCCACGCCTTCGAATTCGAGGATGCTGCGCCCATGGGCAACCACGATGCCGATGGCCTTGCCGCAATCCATCGGGCTGCCGCCGCCCACGGCGACGATCACGTCGCAGTGGTTTTGCCGGTAGATTTCGGCGCCGAGCATCACCTCTTCCACCCGTGGGTTGGGCGATACAGCCGTATACAGGCAGTAGTCGATGCCCTGCGCCTGCAGGCTGGCTTCCACATCCGCCACCCAGCCGGCGGCAATCACGCCGGGGTCGCTGACCACCAGCACCTTGCGGGCGCCGAAGGTTTTGGCGTAATTGGCAACGTTATGCCGGCAACCGGCACCGAAGATGATTTCAGGCGATACAAACTTGCGAAGCGGGCTGAAACTCTGGCTCATCGTGAAGCCTGTTCTTATTGTTCTGGAAGGTAACTGCCAGCGTAAAGCATCCCGCAGCGAAAGCAACCAGACCAAAGCGTGGCACTGGCTCAACCACAGGGAATCAGGGGGAACCGGCCACCGTGGCGATGGCCGGGCGGCACATCAACGATTGGCGAAATACATCGTCACTTCAAAGCCGATGCGCAGGTCGGTAAAGGCGGGTTTATTCCACATGGGCAATCCTCTTCTTATGCCGGGGGATTCCGGTAGAGGCATTAATGCACGGGAACGGACTGAGCCGAATGCTACTTTGGAAGGAAGTTGCAGAGTGCATTGGTAGGAGGGAGAAGATACCTGTGCCGGCCTATTCGCGGGTAAACCCGCTCCCACAGGTACCGCACAAGTCTTGAAAATTGTGCAATCCCTGTGGCAGCGGGTTTACCCGCGAAGAAGGCGACGCGGTTTAGAAGAAGCCCAATGGGTTGATGTCGTAGCTCACCAGCAAGTTCTTGGTCTGCTGATAGTGGTCAAGCATCATCTTGTGGGTCTCACGGCCCACCCCCGACTTCTTGTACCCGCCAAACGCCGCATGCACCGGGTACAGGTGATAGCAGTTGGTCCACACGCGGCCAGCCTTGATCCCACGACCCATGCGGTAAGCACGGTTGATATCGCGGGTCCACAGGCCGGCACCCAGGCCAAACTCGGTGTCGTTGGCGATCGCCAGCGCTTCGGCTTCGTCCTTGAAGGTGGTCACGCCCACCACCGGCCCGAAGATTTCCTCCTGGAACACGCGCATCGCGTTGGTGCCCTTGAGCAGGGTCGGCTGGATGTAGTAACCCGTGGCCAGGTCGCCTTGCAGCCGCTCGGCAGCACCACCGGTGAGCAGCTGCGCACCCTCTTCCCGGGCGATATCCAGGTAAGAGAGGATCTTGTCATATTGCTGTTCCGAAGCCTGGGCGCCCACCATGGTCTCGGTGTCCAACGGATTGCCCCGGGTGATCTTGGCGATCTTTTTCATCACCTCGGCCATGAACGGCTCGTAGATCGACTCCTGGATCAGCGCCCGCGACGGGCAGGTGCACACTTCGCCCTGGTTGAAGAACGCCAGCACCAGGCCTTCGGCGGCCTTTTCGATGAACGCGGGCTCCGCCTGCATGATGTCTTCGAAGAAGATGTTCGGCGACTTGCCGCCCAGTTCGACAGTAGACGGGATGATGTTCTCGGCGGCGCATTTCATGATGTGCGAGCCCACCGGGGTGGAGCCGGTGAAGGCGATCTTGGCAATGCGCTTGCTGGTGGCCAACGCCTCGCCAGCCTCACGGCCAAAGCCCTGGACGATGTTCAGCACGCCGGCCGGCAGCAGGTCGGCAATCAGCTCAGCAAAAATGGTGATCGACAGCGGTGTCTGTTCAGCCGGTTTGAGCACTACGCAGTTGCCGGCAGCCAGGGCCGGGGCAAGCTTCCAGGCTGCCATCAGCAGTGGGAAGTTCCACGGGATGATTTGCCCGACCACACCCAGCGGCTCGTGAATGTGATAGGCCACGGTGCCTTCGTTGATCTCGGCCGCCCCGCCTTCCTGGGCACGAATGCAGCCGGCGAAATAGCGGAAGTGATCGGCCGCCAGCGGCACGTCGGCATTGAGCGTTTCGCGCACGGCCTTGCCGTTGTCCCAGCTTTCGGTAACGGCCAGCACCTCCAGGTTCTGCTCGATACGGTCGGCGATTTTCAGCAGCACCAGGGCGCGGTCCTGCACCGAGGTCTTGCCCCAGGCTTCAGCGGCGGCATGCGCAGCGTCCAGCGCCCGATCGATGTCCTGAGCGGTGGAGCGCGGGAATTCGGCGATCGGCTGGCCATTGACCGGCGAGCTGTTGGTGAAGTACTGGCCAGCCAATGGCGGTACGAACGCGCCGTTGATGAAGTTGCCATAGCGTGGCTTGAAGGACACGACGGCGCCTGGAGTTCCGGGTTGTGCGTAGATCATGCTGAGCCTCTGTGGGTCGATGCCTGTCCAGCGACAGGCGATGCAGCGATGGTAAAAAGCCCCGCGTGCCAGGCGAATGCATCGTTGGCAGCGGGGCTCTCCTCATTTGGTAGTAGGCGGCAGGGCCGCAGCCTTACGGCTTGGCGCTGGCCGTTTGCTGCAACTGCTTGGGCAGCTTGAAGGTCCAGAGCATGCCGCCCTGGTTGAAGTCCTTGACCCGCTTGGCCACTTCGCCGCCCCACAGCGGTACGGCGCCGCCCCACCCGGAAACCACCGACACATATTGCTCGCCGTCCATTTCCCAGGTCACGGGCGAGCCGAGCACGCCGGAGCCGGTCTGGAATTCCCAGACCTTGTCACCGGTCTTGGCGTTGAAGGCCTGCAGGAAACCTTCCGGCGTACCGGTAAACACCAGGTTGCCCTTGGTGGTCAGCACCCCGCCCCACAGCGGCGCGTAGTTCTTGTGGCGCCACACTTCCTTGCCGCTGATCGGGTCGATGGCACGCAGCACGCCGATGTAGTCTTCGTTGAGCGGCTTGATGGTGAAGCCGGCACCGAGGAACGCCGCACCCTTCTTGTAGGCAATGCCTTCGTTCCAGATGTCCATGCCCCACTCGTTGGACGGCACGTAGAACAACCCGGTGTCCTTGTTGTAGGCCATCGGCATCCAGTTCTTGGCACCGAGGAAGGCCGGCGCGACGAACACCGAGCTGCCTTTGGCCTCGCTACCCGGTGCGCCCGGGCGGCTGGCTTCGTTGTAGATCGGCCGCCCGTCCTTGTCCAGGCCGGTGGCCCAGGTGATCTTGTCGACGAAGGGGAAGCCACGGATGAACTTGCCGTTGGTGCGGTCCAACACGTAGAAGAAGCCGTTACGGTCGGCGGTGGCGGCGGCCTTGATCTCTTTGCCGCCGTCCTTGTAGTTGAACGAAATCAGCTCGTTGACGCCGTCGAAGTCCCAGCCGTCATGCGGCGTGCTCTGGAAGTGCCACTTGATGGTGCCGTCGTCCGGGTTCAACGCCAGGCGCGACGAGGAATACAGGTTGTCGCCAGGGCGCAGGTGCGAGTTCCATGGCGCCGGGTTGCCGGTGCCGAACAGGATCAGGTTGGTTTCCGGGTCGTAGTAACCGCCCAGCCACGGCGCAGCGCCGCCGGTCTTCCACAGGTCGCCTGGCCAAGTCTTGCCCGCCTCGCCGCCGGAGATACCGTTTTCGATGGCCTTGCCGTCTTTGTACACGTAGCCCATATGCCCTTCCACGGTAGGGCGCATCCACAGCAGCTCGCCGTTCGCCGGGTTGTAGGCCTGGATCTTGCCCACCACGCCGAACTCGCCACCGGCCACGCCGGTGATCAACTTACCGTTGACGATCATGGGCGCGGCACTGATGGAATAGCCTTCCTTGTGGTCGGCCACCTTCTTGCTCCACACCACCTTGCCGGTGTCCTTGTTCAAGGCCACCAGCTTGGCGTCCAGCGTGCCGAAGAACACCAGGTCGCCGTACAGTGCCACGCCCCGGTTGATCACGTCGCAGCACGGGCGAATGTCATCCGGCAGGCGCGCATCGTATTGCCACAGTTTCTTGCCGGTGCGGGCGTCCACGGCAAACACCCGCGAGTAGGAGCCGGTCAGGTACATCACCCCGTCCTTGATCAGCGGCTGGGCCTGCTGGCCGCGCTGCTTCTCACCGCCAAAAGAGAACGCCCAGACCGGGCGCAGTTCCTTGACGTTGTTGGCATTGAGCAGGTCCAGCGGGCTGTAGCGCTGGCCCTGCACGCCCAGGCCATTGGTCACGATCTGCTGCGGGTTCTTCGGGTCCTGAAGGATTTCTTCATTGCTGACAGCGGCGTGGGCCGCACCAGCAAGCAGCATGGCGCTGAGCACCAGGCTCACGGCGAACAAGGGGCGACGCGGGGATCGGGTCATGACGGCTACCTTTGGTTTTTTGTTGTATCCGGGAAAATTTCCCGGTGTGCCGGGAATTCTTGGTCCCGACCCGGTTGCCAACAATTGCCCGCAGTGCGGAGATTTCTAGTTCCTTGGTACAAGGCTGGCGGACGGTTCACTATCAACGCGCTGTAAACGCTGACGCTCATAACGCGGATACAGGTGACTGACGCTGCGGATCAACTCGTACCGCGTCAGGCTGATACCGGCAAATCGCGCGGGGATGGGGCTGCGGATCATCTCGGCCATGTCATCACCACGGGCCGCGCCGTCGCGCATCAGGCCATCCAACCAGCCCAGGTAGTCGCGCATCTGCGCAAAGGGCCGGGCATCGCTGGCAACCGGACCATGACCCGGCACCAGCTGCTTCCAGGGCAGCGCTTGCAAGGTGTCCAGATCCTTGAGCCACACCTCCAGCCCCGGGCTGTTGGGCGTGGTCAGGGCACGCTCGTAAAACACCAGGTCGCCGGCGAACAGCACGCCGGTCTTTTCATCCAGAATCGCCAAGTCGGCACCGGTATGCCCGCCCAGGGCCAGCAGACGCAGCCGGTGCCCGCCGACCTCGTGGATACCCGCCTCCAGCACACGGCTGGGCAGCACGACTTCGGTGCCGCGCATCCAGTCGCCGACCAGGCGGTACATGTTCTCGGCCATGGCATCGCCCTGCTGGCGCAACAAATCACCGGTACCGGCCAATGCCCCGATAGGGACATCGGTGAAGGCCTGGTTGCCCAGCACATGGTCGGGGTGATGATGGGTCAGCAGCACCTCCAGCACCGGCTTTTCGGTGGTGGAGGCGATGGCCTGGCGCAGCGCTTCGCCGTAGCGTTTCGAGGGGCCGCTGTCGATCACCACCACACCGCTGTCGGTGACGATGAACGCGGTGTTGACGATGTTGCCGCCGTTGCTCCTGGCGAAATTGTCGGTGCTGCCTTCCAGCAGCCAGGTATCTGCGGCTATTTGCCGAGGTGCAAGCCGATATTCAAAGTCAGCCCAGGCCGGCAGGCCCAGGCACAGCAGCAACAAGGGTATCCAACGCATACAGGCGCCTCTGGTCACAGGTGAAGTCGGGCAACAGGGTCAGGGCACCGCCGCCTCGAACTGGTTGCCACTGTTGTCCTGCAGCACCAGCCGGGTCGGCCCGGGGCCCTGGATATCGAACCCGAGGTTGGGGTTTTCGCTGACGGCCGGGTACAGCTCGAGGTGGGCCAGGCGCTGGCCGTTCGCATCTTGCAACTCGGCCTGGTTGAGGAAGAATTCGGGAATGCCGCTGACCAGGCCGTTATCCATCGGGTGAGCCACCTGCAGGCGCAAGCGGCTGCTGTCGCCACGCGGGTAGCGCCCGCCCAGCACTTCGCCGAGGTGCTCCTCCCAGCCAGGTTGCGTGCGCACCACACTGGGTGCGGTGCAGCCACCGCCAGCGGCGTCGATCAGGGTCGAGCCGACGTGCCACAGGCCGTCACGCGTCTGCACCGCAGCGCGCAGCGGCGTGGCCTGTTCGATGCGGATGCGGATCGACAACCAGGGCAGCACGCGCTCGCCGGGCTGGAAATCGACAATACGCGGCAAAGGGTTCAGCTCCGCCCAGGCGATGATACGTACCACATCGCCAGAAAACGCCCGGGCATCGATCTCCAGCGGCACCTGGCGCGCGTCCTCGGCAAACGGCGGCGCCAGCAGCTTGACCCGGTCGTCGAAGACGAACGCGGCCTGGCCCAGTAGCTGCTTGTGGTAGAAGTCCCACATTACCGAGGGTACCGGGTCTGTCTGGGTACCTTGCGTGGCCGCCAGGGCCGCACAAGGCATCCAGCAGGCCAGCAAAAAAGTCGCTCGCCAGTTCATGGCCTGCTCCTATTGATACATCTCCGGGACCTCGTAACGCAGGCCGTAAGCAGCATACATGGCCTTGAGCCGGCCATCACGGATCATCGCTTCGAGGGCTTCTTCCACGGCATAGGCCAACTGGCGATTGCTTTCATGCACCGCCATGCCAATCTCCCAGGCCTGCTTGCCCAGGTTGGGGTAGGCGTTTTCCGCCAGCGCCAGTTGCGGATCGGCAGCCTGGTGCAGTTGCCAGTCAACCTCGCCGCGCATGGCCATCACCGCGTCCACCTGCCCGGCCTGCATCGCGGCGAACGCCTGTTGCACACCGGGGTAATGGTGGGTTTTGGCACTGAGCATGCCGTTGAACACCGACGTCAGGTAAAACGACGGCACGCTGTCTACCTCGACCCCGATGGGGTGCTGCTGGAACACTGCCACACTGGCCACCGATGCCAGTCGACGGCGGTCGTACGCGACTTGCCAGCGCTCTTCCTGATAGGGGCCGAACATCACCACCTCGCCGTTTTCCAGTTCGCCCACCTCGTTGCGTTTTTGCGCATAGTCGTGGTCGTAAGGCACCCGCATCATCAGGTCGGCCAACTGCTGGTGGCGCAGCGGGCTGCCGCGCCAGATATAATCGCGCAGGTCATCGTCGAGCTTTTCCCCGGGCGGCGCCCACATCAGATGCAGGCGCACCCCCATGGCCGTGGCCAGGGCCTGTGCCAGCTCCACATCCACACCGCGGGGCTTGCCGTGGTCCTCGAAACTGTAAGGGGCAAAATCCTTGTACACCGCCACCTTCAACTCGCCGGCAGCGATGATCGCGTCATAGTTGCGCACCTGCGCCTGGGCTGCTGCGCAACACAGCAGCAGGCCGCTCAACAGCACCGCCCACAGACGCATGGCCGTCACTCCTCGACGTGCACGCTGTCCAGATAGGTACGTACCGCCCACAAGGCTTCCTGGCTCAGGTAGTCGGCCATCTTCGGCATGTACACGCGGCCGTCGCGAACCGCGCCATGGCGTACCCGCTCGACGAACCACTCATCGCCCGCCTCACCCGCATCAAGCATGCGCAGGTCGGGCGCAATGCCACCGGATTTCGCTTCAAGGCCATGGCAGGCGGCGCAATTCTGGTTGTAGGCAGAAGCGCCGATTTCCACGGCCTTGTCGTGCTCCGGCGAAGTACGGTACGGGTTGACCGCCGCCCAGCCGTCGCCGTCCAGGCTTACGCCAGCGTCCTTGATCGGGGTCAGGCCTTTGGTCTCCACCGCCTGGGGCACCACGTTGCCATGAGCCCAGGCCGTACCGCTCAGCACAGCCGCAGCCAGCAGCCCTGTAGCCAGCAACACATTGCGTTTTGTTGTCATTGTTATGCCCTCACCATTGCACGCAAAGCCTCAACCACAGAGGCCGTGCCGCCATCTTAAAAACAGCCCGCAGGCGGTCGAATGCTGCTTTGGTGGCCGCGCCTTACTCCCTTGGTAGTAGGGCTTGTGGTGAAGGGCCAATTGAGGTGCCGCTCGGGAACTATTCCCGGCAAGGGCGGGATATTTTCCGTATCCGGCCAAGGCTGCATCGCCGCACCCTGTGCAGGCCAAAACCTCCACAGGGAACTGCAACCATGACAACAAGAACGCTACCCGCCCTTTCTCCTCTGGCCCTCAGCGTGCGGGCCCTGCTGCTGGCCGGTAGCCTGGCCCTGAGCAACGCGGCCATCGCGGCCACCCCCCCAGCGGCACCTGCCGGCAAGAACGTGACCTGGGAAGACATCGCCAACGACCACCTGACCACCAAGGACGTGCTGCAATACGGCATGGGCACCAATGCCCAACGCTGGAGCCCGTTGGCCCAGGTCAACGACAAGAACGTGTTCAAGCTCACCCCGGCGTGGTCCTATTCCTTCGGTGACGAGAAGCAGCGCGGCCAGGAATCCCAGGCCATCGTCAGTGACGGCGTGGTCTACGTCACCGGCTCCTACTCGCGGGTATTCGCCCTGGATGCCAAAACCGGCAAACGCCTGTGGACCTACAACCACCGCCTGCCCGACAACATTCGCCCGTGCTGCGACGTGGTCAACCGCGGGGCGGCGATCTACGGCGACAAGATCTACTTCGGCACCCTGGACGCGCGGGTCATCGCCCTGGACAAGCACACCGGCAAGGTGGTGTGGAACAAGAAGTTCGGCGACCACAGCGCCGGCTACACCATGACCGGCGCCCCGGTGCTGATCAAGGACAAGACCAGCGGCAAGGTGCTGCTGATCCATGGCAGCTCCGGCGATGAGTTCGGTGTGGTCGGCCAGCTGTTCGCCCGCGACCCGGAAACGGGTGAAGAAGTGTGGATGCGGCCCTTCGTCGAAGGCCATATGGGCCGGCTGAACGGCAAGGACAGTACCCCGACCGGCGACGTCAAGGCGCCGTCCTGGCCAGATGACCCAACCACCGAGACCGGCAAGGTCGAAGCCTGGAGCCACGGCGGCGGCGCCCCTTGGCAAAGTGCAAGCTTCGATGCCGAGACCAACACCATCATCGTCGGCGCTGGCAACCCCGGCCCCTGGAACACCTGGGCACGCACCTCCAAGGATGGCAACCCCCACGACTACGACAGCCTCTACACCTCGGGCCAGGTCGGCGTCGACCCAAGCACCGGCGAGGTGAAGTGGTTCTACCAGCACACGCCCAACGATGCCTGGGACTTCTCTGGCAACAACGAGCTGGTGCTGTTCGACTACAAGGACAAGGACGGCAAGGTGGTCAAGGCCACCGCCCACGCCGACCGCAACGGCTTCTTCTACGTGGTCGACCGCAACAACGGCAAGCTGCAGAACGCCTTCCCGTTCGTGGACAACATCACCTGGGCCAGCCACATCGACCTGAAAACCGGTCGCCCGGTAGAAAACCCTGGCCAGCGCCCACCCAAGCCGCTGCCGGGTGAAACCAAGGGCAAACCGGTGGAAGTGTCACCGCCATTCCTCGGTGGCAAGAACTGGAACCCCATGGCCTACAGCCAGGACACCGGCCTGTTCTACATCCCCGGCAACCAGTGGAAGGAGGAGTACTGGACCGAGGAAGTGAACTACAAGAAAGGCTCGGCGTACCTGGGCATGGGCTTCCGCATCAAGCGCATGTACGACGACCACGTCGGCACCCTGCGGGCGATGGACCCGACCACCGGCAAGCTGGTGTGGGAGCACAAGGAGCACCTGCCACTGTGGGCCGGCGTGCTGGCCACCAAGGGCAACTTGGTGTTCACCGGCACCGGCGACGGCTTCTTCAAGGCCTTCGACGCCAAGACGGGCAAGGAGCTGTGGAAGTTCCAGACCGGCAGCGGCATCGTTTCGCCGCCCATCACCTGGGAGCAGGACGGCGAACAGTACATCGGCGTGACCGTGGGCTACGGCGGCGCCGTGCCGTTGTGGGGCGGTGACATGGCTGAGCTGACCAAGCCGGTGGCCCAGGGTGGCTCGTTCTGGGTGTTCAAGATCCCGAGCTGGGACAACAAGACCGCGCAGCGTTGATCGCCAGCGGGGAGCGGGCCAACCCCCTCCCCGCTTTTGCTCATCTTCCGCCAGGAGCCTTCTACCATGAACTACCTGCCCTATGCCTTGCTGTTGGTACTCTCCCCCGCCATGGCGGTAAGTGCCGACGACGATGGCAACGATGCCCCCTTGACCGTCAACGGTTGCGTGATTGCCGAAGCCAGCCAGTGCCCGGGGGCCAACCTTCGCGGCGCCAACCTGGCCAACCAGGACCTGCGCAAGATGAACCTGGCCGGCGCCGACCTGCGTGAGGCCGACCTGCGCCATGCCCGGCTGGACCTGGCCAACCTGGAAAAGGCTCGCCTACAAGGCGCCAACCTGACCCGCGCCAGCCTGCAGCAGAGCAACCTGCGCCTGGCTGACCTGAGCAACAGCAAGTTGGTCGCCATCCAGGGCTGGGGCATGTTCGCCCAAGGCGCGCAGTTCGAGAAAGCCGACCTCGGCGCGGCCTACTTGCAGTTCGCCCGGCTGTCAGGAGCAAAGATGCACCAGGCCAACCTGCAGGCCGCAGATCTGGAAATGGCCTGGCTGAGCAAGACGGACCTGCAGGAGGCCAACCTGGGGGACGCTAATCTGCAAGAAGCCAAATTTGGCCAGAGCAACCTGGAACGCGCCGATTTGCGCGGGGCGCGGCAGCATTACGGGAATTTTCAGGAGGCCAACATGGAGGGGTGCAAGGGGTGCCCTGAGACTTGGGATAATTGAGCGAAGGGTTCGCCGGTGCATATTCAGCGCCTGTGAGATCAAGCGCCGCGCGGGCGGCGCTCGGTCTCACAGGCGCCGCAGCTATCACGTCGAATCACCCCGCCACCCGCACCACCCCCAGATCAATCCCCAGATGTACCAGCTCGGCATGCGAGCTGACCTGCAACTTGCTCTTGAGCAAGGTCAGGTGATTGGACACAGTCTTGCCACTGATACACAACTGCTCGGCAATCACCCGCGCCGGAGTGCCTTTGGCCAACATCGTGAAAATCTCCAACTCACGCTGGGTCATGCGCTGCAAACGCGGGTCATTGGCACTTTGTTGTGACGTGCAAGCCAACTGGGTAGCCAAAGGCTGTTCGATATAAGCATGCCCGGCCAACACCCGCTGCACCGCCTCGATCAACACCTCGGGCGCCGAGTTTTTGGTCAGGTAACCCAAGGCCCCGGCTTCAAGCGCCTGGCGCACCAGCGGCAGCTCATCGTGCATGCTGAAAAACAGCACCCGCAACTGGGGCAGGCGCTGGCGCAGGCGGCGGGTGGTTTCAAGGCCGCTAATGCCAGGCAGGCCAAAATCCATGATCACCAGGTTAGGCACTTGCTCCTGAACCCGGGCCAAGGCCTCTTCGCCACTGGCAGCCTCACGCACTTCCATCGTGGGCAACACCGCCCGCAGCAGGCTGGCATAGCCCTGGCGGACCACGGCATGGTCATCGACCAATACAATATTCATCACACCTCCAAGGGAATATTCAGAGCCAATGCCCAGCCAGCCCCGGGGCGGCTGAAAATGCGCAGTTCGCCCCCCAGGCTGCGGGCGCGTTCGGCCATCGAATGCAGGCCTACGCCGGGCCGCTGCGGCTGACGGGCTCCACAGCCATTGTCGCGAATCAGCAGGCGCAGGCCCTTGGCGCTGCGCTGCAGGCGTACCCGCACCTGGCTGGCACCGGCATGCCGGGCGACATTGGTCAGCGCCTCTTGCAGCAACCGGTACAGGTGCGTGCGGCTCGTCCCGGGCAACGTTGGCAAGCGCTCGCCAACCTGGAGGCGACAAGCGATACCCTGGCTGGCCTGCCACTGGTTGACGAGCAGGTCGAAGGCTTCAGCCAGCGGCATGTGTTGCAACGCCACCGGATACAGGTCACGCACCAACGCACGAAAGCCCTGTTGCAGGCGTTCGCAATTGAGTGCCAGGGCTTGCGCCGTCTGTTCCACCACGGTCGGCTGGTCGGCCACCATGCGCAAAAGGCAGATCTGGGCACGGATACCTGCCAGGTATTGGCCAAGGTCGTCGTGCAGCGTCTGCGCCAGGTGGGTGCGCTCCTGCTCCTGCACCGCCAGCAGGGCCTGCGTCAGTTGCGTATTGTCGGCCTGGGTCTGCTCCAGGGTGGCGGCCATGCGGTTGAAGTGTTCCGCCAGCTGACGGGCCTCCGGCAGGCCGGCCTCGCGCAGGCGGGCCGTCAACTGCCCGCCCGAGACCTGACGCAAGGCTTGCAGCAGTTCATCCAGCAACCCCATGCCACGCCGTACCGCCCAGCGGATGGTCAACAGGCTCAATAGCAATGCCAGGCCGAACAAGCCGAGCAGTTGCTGCAAGGCATCCCAGACCTCGTCGATCTCATCCCGCGCATCTACAGCAATCAGCACCCGGGCCCCGTCATTCAGGTCCAGCAGCCGGCTGCTACTGTGCCGTTCACCCAACAGCTGGCGGCCCAGCCAGGCATCCAGGCCGCTCTGCGCCGGTAGCTGCGGTGCTTCCCCCACCGCCAGCCAGTGTACCCGCACATGGCGCAGGCTCTGGGTCAGCCGTGGTTGCAGGCTTGCCGGGTCACGTTCGGCGGTGTCGCCGAGGTAAGCCACCACGGCTTCGGCAGACTGCAACTCACGCTCAACATCCGCCACCGCCTGGTGCAACAGCACGCCGGCACAGGCCAGCGTCACCAGGGCAAAGCAGCAGGTGACCCAGAGGTTGATCCGCCACAGGGCCGACAGGTTGACAGGGCGCACAGGCGATTCTCCTTGGGCGTTTTAGCCCATCGTGTTTCCCATCGTAAAGCCGCAGCACCTAGGCCGAATTACTACCTTGGTACCGGCCGGGCGCTACTTTCTGCATATTTCCCCCTCCCAGTGGGCTTCCTATGCTGGCGCCATCTGCCGTGGAGTATGTTATGCGCCAGCCTGCCCCTCTTGCCCTGACCTGTCTGCTGGCCCTGGCCGCAGCGCTGTGCGCACCGCTGGCATCCGCCGCAGAACCCTTGCAGGTACGCATCGGCTACCTGAGCTATCGCCCCGACCCAGGCCCGTTGTTGTCCAACATCATCCCCGAGCCTGCCGATGCCGGGCTGCAAGGCGCGGAATTGGCGATTGTCGACAGCAACAGCACAGGGCGCTTCCTGAAGCAGCAATTCCAGCTGGCCAAGGCCACCGCCGACAGCCCCGAAGCCTTGCTGCAGGCGGCCAAGGCCCAGCACGACCAGGGCCTGCGGCTGTTCGTGGTGAATGCCCCGGCCGCCAGCCTGCGCGCGTTGTCTGCCGCCCTGCCCGACAGCCTGCTGTTCAATGCCGGCAGCCCCGACGACAGCTTGCGCAGCAGCCAGTGCCCGGGCAATGTGCTGCACAGCCTGCCGAGCCGGGCCATGCTGGCCGACGCCCTGGTGCAGTTCATGGTATTGCGCAAATGGCAGCGGGCGCTGTTGGTGGTCGGCCAGACCGAGGACGACCAGGCTTACGCCGCCGCCCTGCGCAGGGCCATGAAGCGCTTTGGCGTGCAGCTGGTTGCAGAGAAAGCCTGGACCTTTGACAACGACCAGCGCCGCAGCGCCCAGGCCGACATGCCGTTGTTCACGCAAACCGCCGAATACGATGTGGTGCTTGTGGCGGACGAACGCGGCGACTTCGGCGAGTACCTGCCCTACCAGACCTGGTACCCGCGCCCGGTGGCAGGCACCCAGGGGCTGACCCCCACCGGCTGGCACAAGACCGTGGAAACCTTCGGCGCCGCGCAGCTGCAAAAGCGCTTCGAAGCCCAGGCCGGGCGCTGGATGAACGACCGCGACTTTGCCGCCTGGATGGCCGTGCGCAGCGTCGCCAGTGCAGTCAGCAAACTGCGCCAGACCGAACCACGTGCGTTGCAGCAACTGCTGCTCAGCGAACAGTTGCCGCTGGACGGGTTCAAGGGCCGCAAGCTCAGCTACCGCCCGTGGAACGGCGAACTGCGCCAGCCAATCCCGCTGGTACAGCCGCGCGCCCTGGTCAGCACCTCGCCGCAGGAAGGTTTCCTACACCCCTTCAACGAAATGGACAGCCTGGGCTACGACAAGCCCGAAGTGACCTGCAGCTACCCCTGACCCGATCACCACAACAATAAGGAATTCGCCATGCGCCGCCTCTTTCACAGGGCCCTGCTTTGCCCCAGCCTGCTATCGGCCGCCCTGGCACTGGCCAGCGGGCACACCATGGCTGCCACTGCCTGGGTCTCCAACGAGAAAGACAACAGCCTCAGCCTGATCGACATGCAAACGCTTGAAGTCACCGACACCTTGCCGGTCGGCCAGCGCCCGCGCGGCCTGCTGCTGTCCCACGACAACAAACTGCTGTACATCTGCGCCAGCGATTCGGACCGGGTGCAGGTGATGGACGTGGCCACCCGCAAGATCATCAAGGAGCTGCCCTCCGGCAAGGACCCCGAGCAGTTCGCCCTGCACCCCAACGACCGCTGGCTGTACGTGTCCAACGAGGATGACGCACTGGTGACAGTGATCGACACCGTCACCGACGAGGTGCTGGGGCAGATCGACGTTGGCATCGAACCCGAAGGCATGGCGGTCAGCCCTGACGGCAAATGGGCAGTCAACACCAGCGAAACCACCAACATGCTGCACTGGATCGACACCAGCACTCAGACGTTGGCCGACAGCACCCTGGTCGATCAGCGGCCACGCTTCGTCGAGTTCAACAAGGACGGTTCGCGGCTGTGGGCATCGGCGGAAATCGGCGGCACGGTGACCATTCTTGACGTGGCCACGCGCCAGGTACTCAAAACCCTGAACTTCCAGATCAAGGGCGTACACCCGGACAAGGTCCAGCCGGTGGGCATCAAGCTCAGCGCCGATGGCAAGTACGCCTTCGTCGCCCTGGGCCCGGCCAACCATGTGGCGGTGATCGATGCCAACACCTACGAGGTACTCGACTACCTGCTGGTCGGGCGACGGGTCTGGCAGCTGGCGTTCACGCCGGACCAGAGCCAGTTGCTGGCCACCAACGGCGTCAGCGGCGATGTTTCGGTCATCGATGCGAAAAACCTCAAAGTGCTCAAGTCGGTGAAGGTCGGGCGCTACCCCTGGGGTGTGGTGGTCACACCATGAACGCCCTCGACGTCAGTGACGTAAGCTTTGCCTATGGCCAGCGCGCGGCACTCAAACAGGTCGGGTTCAGCCTGGCGCCAGGGCACTTCGCCGCATTGCTGGGCCCCAACGGTGCTGGCAAATCGACACTTATCGCGTTGCTTACCCGCCTGTACGACCTGCAGCACGGCGACATCCGCGTAGGCGGCTGCTCGCTGCGCAATGCCGCACGCCCGGCTTTGCGCCAGCTGGGCGTGGTGTTTCAGCAAAGCACCCTCGACCTGGACCTGACCGTTGAACAGAACCTGCGCTACCACGCGGCGCTGCATGGCCTGTCGCGGCACCAGAGCAACCAACGAGTCGACGCCGAACTGGCCCGTCAAGGGCTGGGCGAACGTCGGCATGAGCGTGTTCGTGCGCTGAACATCGGCCATCGGCGCCGGGTGGAGATTGCCCGCGCCCTGCTGCACGAACCACGCCTGCTACTGCTTGACGAAGCCAGTGTCGGCCTCGACCCGGCCAGCCGCCTGGCGCTCAACCAGCACGTACGACGGCTGTGCCGCGAGCAGCAGCTCAGCGTGCTGTGGACCACCCACCTGCTGGACGAGGTCCAGCCCAGCGATGACCTGCTCATATTGCATCAAGGCCGCCTGGTAGCACGCGGTACCGCCGACGCCCTGAGCCTGGAGCACGGTGGCGACCTCGACAGTGCCTTTGCCCGGCTGACCAGCGCGCCCTCAGGAGCCAACGCCCAATGAACGCTTACTGGCAATGTTTCAACGGCATCATGCTGCGCGAATGGCTACGCTTCGTGATGCAGCGCACGCGCCTGCTCAGTGCGCTGGTGCGCCCGCTGCTGTGGTTGCTGGTGTTCGCCGCCGGGTTTCGTGCGGCCCTGGGCATTGCCATCATCGAGCCCTACGACACCTACATTCCCTACGAGGTGTACATCATCCCGGGCCTGGCCTGCATGATATTGCTGTTCAATGGCATGCAGGGCTCGCTGTCGATGGTGTATGACCGGGAGATGGGCAGCATGCGCGTGCTGCTGACCAGCCCATTGCCACGGCCGTTCCTGCTGGGCAGCAAGCTGTTGGCGACCGCGTTGATTTCCCTGCTGCAGGTGTATGCCTTCCTCGCCATCGCCTGGCTGTACGGCGTACAGCCGCCCGCTGCGGGCCTGCTGCTGGCACTGCCGGCAATGCTGCTGGTTGCGTTGATGCTCAGCGCCCTGGGGCTGCTGCTGTCGAACGCGATCCGCCAGCTGGAGAACTTTGCCGGGGTGATGAACTTCGTGATCTTCCCGCTGTTTTTTCTGTCGTCGGCGTTGTACCCGCTGTGGAAGATGCGCGAGGCCAGCCAGTGGCTGTACTGGCTGTGTGCGGTGAACCCGTTCACCCATGCGGTAGAACTTGTGCGCTTTGCCCTTTACGAGCGCCTGAACCTGCTGGCGTTGGTGGTGTGCCTTGGGTTGACGGCGCTGTTCACCCTGCTGGCGATCCTCACTTTCAACCCCCAGCATGCGGCGCTGCGCAAGCCGCGTTGAACCTGTCGCCCATATACCTGAGCATTTTTCTACTACTTTAGTACTGCCTTTGCTGTCTGATCGTCGCATTCACAACACACCACCGCTGGCATGTAATGGGCCTATAACAAGAAGGATAAAACCATGCCACGTGCCCCGCACCCTTTGCTGGCTGCCCTTTCGCTGTTTCTGTCACTGGGTATCGCCCAGGCCGACACCACCCCGCTGTTTTCCGCCGAAGGCTACCGCGCCACCCTCTACCGCAGCCCGACCCCGCAACAGGTCGAGGGCGGCCAGGTCATCGACACCGCCGCGCTGCAAACGCTGCTGGCAAACAGCCCCAGGCCCGTACTGATCGACGTCTATCGCCGCCAATGGCTGCAAGGCCAATTCATCGAAGACGAACCGCACGCCAACCTCCCCGGTAGCCTTTGGCTGGCCAACACCGGCGACGGCGAGCTGAGCCCGGCCTGGCAGGACTACTTCGTGCGCAACCTGCAAAAAGCCACTGCCGGGCACCCGGAGCACCCCCTGGTTTTTTATTGCCGCTCCGATTGCTGGTTAAGCTGGAACGCGGTAAAACGCGCTAGAGCCCTGGGCTACAACAACCTGTACTGGTACCGCGACGGCCTGGACGCCTGGCAGCAGGCCAACCTGCCGCTGCAGCCAGCACAACCCGTGCCCTTTCCCTGAACTGCCTGCAAATGCGTGCCCCGCCCCCTCCAATAAAAACAAGGTGAAAAGGCCATGTACAAAATTTTGATTGCCGACGATCACCCGCTGTTTCGCGAAGCCATCCACAACGTCATCAGCGATGGTTTCCAGGGCAGCGAGGTCATGGAAACCGCCGACCTGGACAGCGCCCTGGCCCTGACCCAGGCGCACGACGACCTCGACCTGATCCTGCTCGACCTGAACATGCCCGGCATGCACGGCCTTAACGGCCTGATTACCCTGCGCAACGAGGCGCCGACCACCCCGGTGGTGATCGTTTCGGCCGAGCAGGAAAAGCAGATCGTGCTGCAGGCCATCACCTACGGTGCCGTGGGTTTCATCACCAAGTCCTCGCCCCGTTCGCAGATGATCGAAGCGATCGAGCAGATCCTCAACGGCAATGTCTACCTGCCGCCCGACATCATCCGCGCCCAGAAAAGCAGCACCAGCCGGCGCCACAACGAGGCGCCGAGCTTCCCGCCGGAAATGCTCCAGGCCCTGACACGCAAGCAGCTGTTGGTGCTGGAGCGCATGACCAAGGGGGAGTCGAACAAGCAGATTGCCTATACGCTGGATATCGCTGAAACCACGGTCAAGGCCCATGTTTCGGCGATCTTGCGCAAGCTCAATGTGCATAATCGGGTCCAGGCCATCTTGAGTGCTGGTGATATTGATTTTGCTGATTACCTGCGGCGTTAGCCTGTTCTGGCCTCTTCGCGGGCAAGCCCGCTGCCACAGGGATTGTGCAGCTTTGAAGCCTGTAGAATTCCTGTGGGAGCGGGCTTGCCCGCGAAGAGGCCGGTAGCTATGTCCCGCTGTTTGCCAGCAGATGACTCATCGCCGTCTTGAGCTTCATCGGCCGCACCGGCTTGTGCATCAGGGTGTGGCCCAGCTCGCGAATCTGCTGCTTGAGGTCGTTGCTGTAGTTGGCGGTTATCATCAACGCCGGTAATGGCTGGGTGCGCCGGGCATTGATCCGCGCCACGGCGTCGACACCGTTGCAGTCGTTGTCCAGGTGGTAATCCGCTATCAACAGGTCGGCTTCGGCATGGTAGTTGTCCACCTGGCGCGCCAGGTCTTCCTCCGACAGCGCCGTGACCACCCGGCAGCCCCACCCCTCCAGCAAGGTGCGCATGCCGGCGCAAATCGCCGCGTCGTTATCCAGCACCCACACCCGCGCCCCGCGCAGGCGCTCGAGCATCGGCTCGCTGACCACCTGGCTCGGCTGAGTTTTGGGCGCGGTGGTGCTCAGTGGCACTTCGACGGCAAATACCGAGCCTTTGCCAAGCCATGAACGTACCCTTATCCGATGCCCAAGGATGCCGGCGATCTTTTCTACAATCGCCAGGCCCAGGCCCAAGCCACGGTCCTGGTCCGGGCGCTGTACATCACCGCGCTTGAACTCCTGGAACATGTCGTCCAGGTGCTCTTCGGCAATGCCGATGCCACTGTCCCACACTTCGATCCGCAGACCGCCACGCAGGCGCCGGCAGCCCAGCACCACACGCCCGCTGCGGGTATAGCGAATGGCATTGCTGAGCAGGTTGCGCAGGATCCGCGCCAGCAGCTGGATGTCACTGCGCACCACCGCCGAGCAGCCCACGAAATGCAGTTCAAGGCCTTCACTGCGCGCCACCTGTGCGTATTCGGCAGCAAGGTTGTCCATCAGCTCGCGCAGGGCAAACGGGGCGACATCGGCTTTGATCACCCCGGCATCGAGCTTGGAAATGTCGACCAGAGTGCCGAGCAGGTTTTCCACATCTTCCAGCGAATTGCTGACGTTACGCACCAGGTGGGCACTGTCTTGCGGGTCGCGGCGCTCCAGCAATGCGCTGGTGAACAGCCGCGCCGCGTTCAGCGGTTGCAGCAGGTCGTGGCTGACCGCTGCGAGGAACTTGGTTTTCGACAGGTTGGCCTGTTCGGCCTCGCGCTTGGCCTCGCGCAGGCGAGCCTCGGCTTGGCTTCGCTCTTCGATTTCACGCAGCAACTGGTCGTTGAGGCTGGTGAGTTCGGCGGTGCGTTCACGCACCCGCTGCTCCAGGTGCTGATAGGCCTGGTGCAGCGCCTGGGCAGTGTTGCGCCGCTCGGTAATATCGCGGATCAACACGAAGATGCCCACCACCTCGCCGCTGGCCAGGCGGTTCGGCACGTAGGAGCGCAGCATGTAGCGTTCCTGGCCATTGATATTGGTTTCGGCAAATTCGAAGGTAACGCTCTCCCCCGCCAGTGCGCGTGCCACATAGGCTTCCAGGCGCTGATAGTGCTGCTCGCTGTGGGCCTCGCGCAGGCTCTGGCCGAGCATCACACCGTGCGGCCAGCAGTACCATTCCTCGTAGACCTTGTTGGTGAACTCGTAGACCAGATCGGCGTTCAGGTAAGCGATCAGCGCCGGTACATTATCGGTAATCAGGCGAATCTGGTGCTGGTGGGCGGTCTCGGCCCGCTGTCGGGCCTCGCTGAGCAAGCGGTTGACGGCCTTGAGCTCGGCCATGGCCTGGTTCAGGGCATCGGTGCGTTCACGTACCTGCTCGGCCAGCACCACGGAATGCTGAAACGCCGCATAGGGATCGTTGCCCCGGGTTACCCCAGACTCGATGCGTTCGATCAACGCACCGTTGATCCGCTGCAGCTTTTGGTTTTCGTGCTGCAGCCGGGTGACCTCGGCCTGCAGTTCAGCGCCCGACAGGAGGCCGGTTGCGGGCAATGGCGACCCCGGTGAAGGTCTGGTTGATGTGCATGCCATTGAACTGTTCTCCGTAGGTGTTGAAGCCGATCACCCGCTGCTCACGCAGAAACGCGCCGACCGGTTCCAGGCCCTGCCGGGCCTCCAGTTCCAGCCGCCGCAGGAAGCAATCACAACCAATGGTCAGCAGCAGCGGGCCGAGGCGCTGGCGCAGGCCGTCGAACAGCTGGTGCAGGTTGGGCAACAGCGGGCCCGGGGTCATGGCCGTGAGCACGATGCCGTTTTCCACTGCACAGTAAAAACTCAGGCTCAGGTCCGGGTGCACCTGCTGGATCGCCCGCACGTAGTATTGGTCGTGAATACGTACAGCCAGCGGGTGGGCAGCGAACACCCGATGGTCAAGCGCAGCCACGGGTACGCCGATGTGGCGGGCGTACTCTTCGGCTGCGGGCTCGGCATTCAATTCGAAAACCCGGCGCTGGGCGCTGTCGGCGCCGGTTACCACCAGCTTTTCCTGGCGCGGCAAAATGTGGTGCGTGGTGAACACTTCAAAATCGAGCCAGGTGTTGACCAGCACCACCACAGCCGCCCCGTTGTGAAAGGCGCCGCCGTAGTACACATGGGTGCGTGTCAGGTAGTTGTCGTCACCGGCAGAGCCCCCGAAATGCGGAATGTCACCTAATGCCGCGCTGAGCGCGGCAAGCACCATTTCCTCGCGGCTGGACAGGCCGTCGAGCAAGGTCAGGGCAAAGCTGTGACCCTTGATGGGTGCCAACGTATTGCTGCGGCAGGTGCCGACCAGGCGCTCGACCATCTGCTGCGCGTCGATCAGGCTGAAGTGCTCCATTTCATCGATCAGCGCGGTGGCGATGGAAAAGTGCCGGTGATCAAAGCCTACCGCTGTGACGCAATTACGGCCGTACCCCTGGGGCGTGATTTCGCCGGCGCTGGTGCAGCCGACCAGGCGGATGCCGCCAAAACCCTGCTCCAGGGCCTCACCCAAGGCCTGCAAGTCGTATTCGGCGGAACAGAAGAACAGCACGAAACCCAGGTGCGGGTGCAGCAATTGCCGCGCCAGGTCCTGGGCGGCCAACCGGGCGTCGGTGGCCTGGGACATGGCGCTGACCACACCGTCGTTTTGAGCCTGCTGCATTGGGGTCTCCGGCGCGGGGTGGCTGAGGGGTCAGTGTACGAAGGTGTTTGCGGGGGACGAATGCTACTTGGGTAGCGGGTGGGCGGTTCCATGGGCGTAAATGTTGGGGCCGCTTTGCGGCCCCGGGTGCCTACCAGGTCAGCACCGCACCCACTGCAAAGGTATCGGTGTCTTCGTTCTGCGCACTGGTGTCATGCCCATCGATGGAAAACTGGTTGTACTCGGCCACCAGCTTCAGGTTGTCGTTGACATCATGGAACAGTGCCACGCCACGGGTCTCGTAGTCCGCACCGCTGCCCACCGCGCCGTTGCCGTCGTCCTTGGTCTTGCCATACGACAAGGCAATGCGGTTCTTGCCGACCTTGTACGAACCCTGCAACAGGTAGCCGTCACTGTCGACGTTACGCAAGACCGGTTCGCCGGCATTGTTGGTAAAGAACGGGTTGATACCCTTGGCCTGGAACCCCGAGCCGGTCAGCGACAGCCCGCCCATCTTCGCCTGCACGCCATAGCCAACACCTTTGGACGTGATCGTCTCCACCGTCGAGTCGGTATTGTCGGAGGTCTGGTAGCTGCCGTTGACCCAGCTGTAGATCTGCGCCCCGCCCAGGTCGAACTGGTAGGTAATTTCGCTCTCGGTACGCGGATTTTCCTGGTAGGCCTTGCCGGTCGGGCTGCTGTCGTTGGTGTCCACCGGGTCCATGATGCCCACCGCCACGCGCAGGCCGTCCATTACCGGGGTGCGGTAGGTGATCTGCGAGGTGGGGAACGGGTATGGGTAGCCACTGCCGATGTTGCCGAACGACACCCCGCCGCCGTCCACCAGCCCCAAGGTGTCACTGACCTGGCCGTAGCCGGCCAGCAGTTCGTCGAGCAGGATGTTGGAACGGGCGAACAGCCCGAAGTCCTTGCCGATCAACACCTCGCCCCACTCGGGATTGGCCACGGTGCCGTAGAACTGGCGCACGTCGATGGCGGTGTCGGTGCCGTTGGTTTCACTGTCGTTGATGGTGACCCAGAACGAGGCACGTGCGCCGAGCTTCAGGTCATCCACCTGCTTGCCCATGTTGAAGCCCAGGTAGTTGGGCAGGAAGCCCATTTTCACCCGCGACTGGCGGCGATCGAACTGCTCGCCTTCGCGGTCGACCTTGCTGTTGACGTAGAAGGCATTGATGTAGCCGTCGGTGGAAAAGGTGGTCTGGTCTTTGTCATACAGCATGATCTCGGCTTCGGCGACGCCACTCAGGCCCAGGGCAGAAAAGCTGGCGATGGCGGCGGCGAGGAAACGAGGCGGCAGGTGCTTATTGTTGTTGTACATGGCGCGCTCCAAACAGGGGACTGGATGTCGGAGGCGATTATCAGAACAGGGCAAATTGCCAGATACGCTGCTTTGGGGCGGGGTGTTGGGTGCTTTGGGGTGGCGGGGGTGGCGCAGTGATTAGGTGCTGGTACCTGCTTGGGTCGGGATGCAAGACTTAGGACGTATGTATAAATGGTCGGCGGGTATTGATACACCTGAACGAACCGGGGCTGCAAAGCAGCCCCAATTACGCTATCTGAGAGCTATCGCTTAGCTTCAGGAAGCAAGCACCTGCGAACGCTGGCGCAATGGCATTTCATAGCGGTGCGGTTGCTGCCAGGCCAGCCGTGCCTGCACATCGACCGCCGCGTCCTTCACCTTCTGTGTCCAGTTCTCATCCTTCGGGCACACGACCACAACGCGGAACCCGTGGTCGACGCCTTCCAGCCGCACACCTTCGGAGTCATCGACATGCAGGTCGATATCGAACGCCGAGGGTAACTTCGAGGGGGAATTCTCCAGGCCTTTCTGGGCCAGGATGTGTTGGTGCCGGTCGCTGTTGACCACGCCATCGACATGGATGCCATACAACATCAGCCAGCGGCGAATGTAGGCCGGTGTGCGCCCCGAAGAGGTATAGATCCAGATGCTGCACCCCTGGCGGCGCAGGTCGCGAATCAGCGAACGCGTGCCACTGCGCAGGGGTTCGCCCAACCAGCGGTGGACGAAGCCCGGCAGCTTGCTGTCTTCGGCATCAGCGTGCTCAGGCAAGCAGGCGAGCGTGTCGTCGATATCAAAGGAAATGCGCACCTGGCCACGTTTGAGCTTGCGCTCGATGGCTTGGCGCCCGCGCTGGAGCATGGATGAACGAAGCATCAGCGGCTCCTCTCGCAGGCAGGCACAGGCGTACTGCTCAGAAAGAACTTGTCGGGCTCAGGCGCCTTCGCTTCAAGGAAAGCGGCGTACTTTTTCTTGATTTTGGGTAGTTCGTACAAAGCCTTGACACCGTGTTTGGCGGAGTTGCGAATGACCGAGGACGGGTTGAAGTAACCCTCGGCGTTATCCAGCGACAGCACGAATGGCGGCAGCCCGGCACGCATCAGCAAATAGCTGACAATGAGCGAACCCGTGCGGTTGTTGCCTTCGATGAACAGCTGCGGCTTGCTGAGGATACGTACATACACACCGGCAGCCCGCTTCCAGACCGAATCGCTGCGGTACGCGCAGTACCAGTTGTACAAATCCTTGATGCCACCTTCGACGTTGTTGAAAAAGTGCGCCTCGGTTGCAGCCAGGTGGGGGGCGAACTCCAGGCGGCGGGCCTGGTCGCTGCCGCACAGCACGGTGGCATTGATTTCCAGCATCAGGTTCAGCTGTTGCAGGTCGAACAGGTCGATACCGCGAGCGACATAGTCGTCAATCAGGGCATAGCCTTCAAGCACATTCAGCAGCACCTCGTCGGTGAACGGGTCCCTCGGTTCGGTGAAATGCTGGCTGAGTTCGGCAAAGCGGCCTTGCACCTCGCGCAGTGCGCGCTCTACCGCTGACAGATCAAGACGACGCATCGCTCGCATTGGAAATCCCGGGTAACACTTTAACGGAAGGTAACGCGGCCGGGCGTTGCACCCTTCCTGTCTGCAACGCCCGGCCACCTTGAAAAGCGATCAGCTGAACTTGCCGCTGATGTAGTCGGCAGTCAGTTGTTCACGCGGGTTCTGGAAAATCTGCGTGGTCGGGCCCATCTCGACCAGGTAACCGGTACGGGTACCCTGGGAGATATCGACCGAGAAGAACGCGGTGGTGTCGGCGACACGAATCGCCTGCTGCATGTTGTGGGTGACCAGCGCGATGGTGTAGTCCTTCTTCAGTTCGACCATCAGCTCTTCCACGCGGCGGGTAGCGATGGGGTCGAGTGCCGAGCACGGCTCGTCCAGCAGCAGCACCTCCGGTTCGGTGGCAATAGCACGCGCAATACACAGGCGCTGCTGCTGGCCGCCGGACAGGGACAGGCCGCTGACCTTGAGCTTGTCCTTCACTTCGTCCCACAGGGCGGCGCCTTGCAGGGCGTGCTTTACGCGGTCACCCAGGTCGCCCTTGTAGCGGTTCAGGCGCAGGCCAAAGGCAACGTTGTCGAAGATGCTCATCGAGAAAGGGTTGGGCTGTTGGAACACCATGCCGATGTAGCGGCGCACGACTACCGGGTCGACGCCCTTGCCGTAGACATCCTGGCCCAGGAAGTGCACATGCCCTTCGAAGCGGAAGCCTTTGACCAGGTCGTTCATGCGGTTGAGGCTACGCAGCACGGTACTCTTGCCGCAGCCGGACGGCCCGATGAAGCCGGTGATCTCGTTCTTGCGGATCGGCACATGGCTGTCGCGTACGGCCATGAAGTTGCCGTAGAAGATCTTGTCCAGCTTGCAGTCCATGACGATGGGGGCTTCGTTGACCATGGGAGCGGCCTTTTGTGCTGTGGATACGTTCAAGTTTGGATGCTCCCTTTCTCAATACTTGGGCTTGCCGAATACACGGCTAAGAATGTTGATTACCAGCACGATCATTACCAGTACCAGCGAGGCCGCCCAGGCGAGCTCCAGCTGATTGTCGAACGGCATGCCGGAGAAGTTGTAAATCAGTACGGCCAGCGAGGCAGTCGGGTTCATGACCGCCAGGCTGCCGTCGTGATAAATCCAGTAGTTGCTGAACAGCGCGGTGAACAGCAGCGGCGCGGTTTCGCCAGCGGCGCGGGCCACGGCCAGCATGACGCCGGTCAGGATGGCCGGCAGGCCGGTGGGCAAGACGATCTTCCAGATCACCTGTGCACGGGTGCAACCCATGCCGTAGGCAGCATCTTTCATGATCTTGGGCACCATCTTCATCGACTCTTCGGCGGTCAGCACCACGATCGGCAGCATGAGTACCGCCAGGGCCACGCCACCGGCCGGCGCCGAATAGGTACCGGTGGTCATCACCACCAGGGCGTAGGCAAATACACCGGCCAGGATCGACGGCAGGCCAGTGAGCATCTTGGCGGCAAAGCGCGCGGCGTTGGCCAGCTTGCTGTCCGGCCCGAGCTCGGCCAGGAATACCGCCGCCAAGATGCCAACCGGTACCGCGATGGCTGCGGCGATACCGACCATGACGAAGGTACCGGCCATGGCGTTGCCGAAGCCACCGCCCATCTCGAAGCCGGTGGGTGGCAGCTCAGTGAACACTTCCAGGTTAAGGCGTGCACCGCCGCGAGTAACCAGCATGTACAGCACGGAAATCAGCGGCACGCTGGCCACCAGTGCGGCCACCCAGGCCAGGGTGGTCAGTATCAGGCTGCGCAGGGCACGGCCTTCCAGCTTGCGCTGCAGGCTGGGCAAAGCAGTTGTTGGGGTGCTGAGGTCCGTCATTATTTGTTACCCCGCTGGGCGTAGAGCATGATCATCGAGCCGAGCACGTTCACCAGCAGGGTGATGAACATCAGCACCAGTGCGGCGTACATCAGTACTTCGACCTCGTTCGGGCCGGCTTCCGGGAAGTTCAGCGCCAGCAGCGCCGCCAGGGTGTTGGCCGGGGCGAACAGGGACACGGAAATGGTGTTGGCATTGCCGACCAGCATGGCCAGCGCCATGGTTTCACCCAGGGCACGGCCCAGGCCCAGCACTAGCGAGCCAAAGATGCCGGTGGCGGCGGATGGCACCATCACCTTGAGGATGGCTTCCCAGTGGGTAGTCCCCATGCCGTAGGCCGCCTGCTTGGTTTTCATCGGTACGCTGGTGAGCGCATCCTGGGAAACGGCGGCAATGGTCGGCAGTATCATGATGGCCAACACCAGTGCCGCAGGCAGCAGGCCAGGGCCACTCAGGGAGGTGCCGAAGAACGGGATCCAGCCCAGCTCGCTGCTCAACCAGGTGGTCAGCGGGCGGATGGCCGGGATAACGACGTAGATGCCCCACAGGCCATACACCACGCTGGGGATGGCGGCGAGCAGCTCGACGATGGTGCGGAACACGGCAGCCAGCCGTGCCGGCAGGAAATCCTGGGTAAGGAAAATGGCCATGCTGACGCCAAAGAAACCGGCGATCAACAGTGCGATGAAGGCGCTGTAAAGCGTGCCCCAGATCGCTGGCAGAATACCGTACTTGCCTTGGTTAACGTCCCAGACCGTGCCGAACAGCACGTCAAAACCGTGTTTTTCAATGCCTGGCAGTGCCTTGCGGCCCACTTCGTAGACCAGCGCGACGACCAGCGCCAATACCAGCACCACACCAATGCGTGCAAGCGCACGGAAGGTACGGTCAACCAGGAAGTCTTTCGCAGACGGTGGCTGGCACGCGGAGTCGGGGTTATCCGGTATGGCAAAGGGTGTGTTCATGGGCAAATTCCGGGACAAGGGACAAACACGCCCGGCACGGCTTCACTGCCATACCGGGAGCGCCTGGGTATTACTGGATGTTGGCCGACGCTTTGCGCACCTGGTCGACAACCGACGGTGGCAGCGGGATGTAACCCATCGAATCGGCGATGGTCTGGCCTTTGGTCAGGCTGTACTCGACCATTTCACGCATGGCTTTGGCCTTGGCCGGGTTGCCGTTGTCCTTGCGGAAGATCATCCAGGTGTAGGAGGTGATCGGGTAGGACTTGGCACCGGTCGGGTCTGGCAGCCAGGCCACCAGGTTTTCCGGCATGTTCACCGCAGCCAGTGCTTCGGCACCGCTCTCGGCGTTCGGCACGACGTATTGGCCAGCCTTGTTCTGCAGCACGGCGAAGTCGACCTTGGCCAGCTTGGCAAAACCGTACTCGATGTAGCCGATGGCGCCTGGGGTCTGGCGGACGGTGGCGGTTACGCCATCGTTTTTCGGCGATTTGATGAACTTGTCAGTGGCCGGCCAGTTAACGGTGTTGCCTTCACCCAGCCCTTGCTTGAAGTCAGCGTTGATGGCCGACAGGTGCTTGGTGAAGACGGCGGTGGTACCGCTGGAGTCGGCACGCACCACCACGGTGATCGGGGTGGCAGGCAGCTTCAGCTCAGGGTTGGCCGCAGCGATTTGCGGGTCGTTCCACTGGGTGATCTTGCCGAGGAAGATGTTGGAGTACACATCGCGCGGCAGCTTCAGGCCTTTAGGGTTGCCCGGCAGGTTGTAAGCCAGCACGATTTCACCGGCGGTCATTGGCAGCAACTGCACGCCTTCGCCAACCTTGGCAATGTCTGCTTCGCTCATGGCCGAGTCGCTGGCGGCGAAGTCGACGGTCTTGTTCAGGAAGTCCTGTACACCCGCCCCGCTCCCCTTGGACTGGTAATCAACGGTGACGCCAGCGGTGTTCTTGCTGAAGTCCTTGAACCAGGTCAGGTAGATGGGTGCAGGGAAGCTGGCACCGGAACCGGTCAGGCGAACGTTTTCGGAAGCAAAGGCTGCCGAAGTGGCGCAGAGGGAAACGGCAACAGCGAGTGCAGCAGACTTCATCAGGCGTTTCATCAAAATGTGCTCCGTGTGATGGCCGGCACACTTTGCATCAGCTGTGTTACAGCTTTGTGACTATTGAATGGCAGGCCGCACGTTAGAGCTTTCTGGTTGCGCCATCACGACAGATTGATGCCATGCGCGGCTCACCGGCATCAACCAAGGCCGGCAATACCCCCCTCATCTGTTTCTGGGCAGCGGTTACGGCATAGGCACTCGAACTCCGCCGCAGCCCGGGTCGGAAAGTTGAGGCTCAGGCGCATCTTGTCTTGCGTGTCATAAAGGTCGTAGCCCTCCCCCAACACGGCAGGAAAGCCGAGGCGGCGCGGGTAGATTTCTTTCTGGAGCGGCACGGCAGGAACCACAACGAAGCGCGTCTGCATGATCATCCCTCTTCGGCAGTGCTTTAGTATTAGTACTGCTAGAGGAAAGCATCAAGCTGACTCATGCAAAATTGCGCGGGCGGTCATCAGGCCCGGTAAAGGCTGAATACCCTCATCAGGATGAGCACGCAAAAGCCCAGCAGGCAGAGCACACCGATACCATAGAAAAGTGTTCGCCAAGGCTGCAGCGCCGCCAGGTAGGCCCCTGTGTGCAGGCCCCTGGCCAAGGTGAACACGACGCACAGCCAGGCAGTGAGTGCGGCAGGCGAATCCAGTGCAATGGCCAGCCCGCCAAGGGCAAAAAAAGCCGGGATGTTCTCAAGATCATTGGCCCACACTCTGGCGGCGCGGATTACCTGCGGGCGCTCCGCTGGCTGAGGGGCGCGCTTGAAGACAGCGGCATCCTCCGGGTTGGTGAACGCGACAACGCGCAAGCGGTGGTAACCCTGATAACAGGAGACCAGGAACATCTTCAGGAACAACGCGGCCACGCAAAGCGCAAAGACATGCAAGCCCATCGTCCTCTCCTTGGTAGGGTTTGCCAGCACAGTAGTGATAGGGTTGCTTGCGCTCAATGACCCGTGAGGTCATGGACATTGCACTCAAGGACGATCAGGGCAACGCATGAATCCGCATCTTTTCCATCGAAATACCCCTGCCCCACAGACCACGGCGGGCCAGCATCTGCGTCAGCTGCGCCGGCAGGCCAACCTCAGCCAACTGGAACTGGCGCTGCTGGCGGGGCTGTCGCAGCGTCATCTGAGCTGTGTGGAAACCGGGCGCGCCAAGCCCAGCCCGAGCACCTTGCATGCCCTGCTTTCGGCGCTTGGCGCGCCGCTGGCGTTATGTAATGAGGTGTTCGTCGCCGCCGGGTACGCGCCCCGCTACGCGGCCTCGCCACTCGATGCGCCTGAACTGGCCTTGGTACACACCGCTATCGACCATATCCTGCAGGTGAACAACCCCGCACCGGCAATCGTCATCGACAGCAACTGGGACGTCATCGCCGCCAATACCAGTACGGGTCTGCTGTTGGCGATGGCAGGCGTTACGGCACAACCGGTGACAGGGCTTAACCTCTTGCAAACACTGCTCTGCCCTGGCGGCCTGGGCGACCACCTGGCCAATGCGCAAGAGATCCGCGCCGCTGCCTGGCAGCGCGCCACCAGGGAGGCCGCCGGCAACCCGGCACTGGCCGAGCGCTTGCACAGCCTGCCGGCCCCGGCCAGCCCACTTGAAACGGCGGCGGCGGCTCCCGTGTTGCTCACCCGTGTATGCACGCCTTACGGTGTGCTGACGTTTCTGTCCACCTTCACCACATTCGGCATGCCGCAGGACATTACCGTGCAATCACTGCGCATCGAGCACCTGATCCCTGCCGACCCGCAGACACGGCAGCGGATGCAGGCGGCATTCGAACAGTGGTCGGCCGTTACAGGGTGAACGACAACGTCTGGCCAAGGAACCTGGCACTGACCTGATGCCCGGTTCCATTCAGGTCGAACGGCTGGCACATCGCCCCGGTGGTCACCACATCACCCGCCTTCAGGGTCTGCCCACGCTCGGCGGCGTGGGCATAAAGGTGAGCCAGCGATACCAGCGGGTCGGTTGCCGCATCGCCAGACAAACCCCGCGCCCGACATTCACCGTCCACGTAAACCTCGGTGGTTTCCGCCAGGTCGGCCAACAGGGGTATGTCGATACCTGCGCCCAGGCTGTCGCTGACCACCAGTGCTTCAAACCCGACGTTGTCCGCGACAAAACTCGGCCAGCCGACAGCCTTGCGGTCAACGAAACGCGAACGCACCACTTCGAACGTGACGCAGGTGGCGCGGATATCTTCACTGACCGGCACCCGCCCGGCTTGCGGGGGGATATCACGGTCGAGCACGAAGGCGACCTCGCATTCGACAGTGACGGGCGTTACAGCAGGCAGCTCGATGTGCGCACCGCTTGCGTGGCAGCGCTTGGCTTCCAGCTGGCCAATCAGGGGCCGGGACAAATTGGCTGCACGCATGCCCGCAGGGCTGCCGACACCCAGCTTCCACCCGGCGCGCTGCCCAGCGGCGGCAGCAAAAAACTGGTCCTGGCTGTCGTAGCCTTGCGTCAGCGTCTCGGGCTTGAGGCTGGCGGGCAGCTCCGTCAGCAGGTCACCGCTGTGCCAGTGCTGCAAAAGCAAGGCTGCGGTACGTTGGTGTACGAAGAGCGGACTGTTCATCAAGACCTCATGAAGATGGGTGATGGCGGACGACAGATGCTAGGGCCTGAAATTGATAAGGATAAATATAGTGTCGTGATACCTGGCATCACAAACTGTTCGGCTACACCGGCAGCTCGGTGCAGTGGTGTCCTGGTCCTGACGTTACCGCACCCTGGGGCCACATTTGACCCAAGAGCTGAACGCTGCACCTGGCTGCGTGCTGATTGCCTTGAGTGCACCGTAGTTCGTTTGCGGGCACCCGGCGGACCTGATTGCGCAAGGTAATCACCATTAGGCTTTGTACGAAAAGCCTTGATACTTGGTCATTATGGTTTTCCTTCTTGCCGGTGGTGGCGTTTGCCATTGTCGTCACAGGGGTGCTGCGCGTGCTGTTGCCCGCATGATCCGCTGCGGCTTCTCCATTCCATTGACACACATCAAGCCCTCGCGCCGGGTTCGCGCGACGATGGTTGCAAGCACGGAATGACGCAAGCACCGCCAGGCGCACGGTGCCAAGGTTCACCCTTGACCCTTGTGCGCAACCTTGGACAAGGAGCCCCACATGAACCCGCTGAAACACATACTGGTTGCCACCGACCTGTCCCCCTATGCCCGCAACGCTGCGGAGCGCGCCGCCTACCTGAGCAAGGCGCAACAGGCCTCGCTTGACCTGCTCTACGTTGCCAACCCTGCACCCTTCGAGCGCCTGAAGCAGTTGGTAGTGCCTGACGACGACCTGTTGAAGCGCGTACTGGATAGCGCCGGGGAAAAAATCCACGCGCTGGCCGCCATGTTGTTCCAGCGCTACGACATCTCTGCAGGTGTGCAGGTTGCCAGCGGCTCGGTAACCACGGAAATCACCCGGGTGGTACAGGACAAACACAGCAGCCTGCTGGTGTGCGGCGCCAGGGGCCAAAGCGTGGCTCGGCGCCTGCTGCTGGGCTCGACCGTGCAGAAAATGCTCAGCCGCATGCCCTGCCCTTTGCTGGTGGTCAAGCCTGCCCCTCGTGATGCCTACCGCACGGTGCTGGTTCCCGTCGACTTTTCCCCCGTATCGCTGCGCGCCATCGCGTTGGCCAGGCGTATTGCCCCACAGGCCGAGATCATCCTGTTACATGTGTACGAAGCACCGTTCGAAAGCAGCGTGCGCTTCGCCCATATCGACCACGACACCCTCACCCACTACCGCAATGTGATCCGCAAGGATGCAGTGACACAGCTCGCCGCCCTGAGCAAGGCAGCCGGCATGCCCGATGCACGGCAGATCGTGGTGCATGGCGACCCCGGCTGGCGCATTGCCGAACAGGAACAGGAGCTGGAATGCGACCTGATCGTGGTCGGCAAGCAGGGTACCAGCGCGCTGGAGGAGCTGTTGGTGGGTAGCGTCACCAAGCATGTACTGAACGAATCGCAGTGTGATGTGCTAGTGTCGCCATAACACCCCGGACCAAGCGGGCAGCCTCCTTCCGAAGGCTGCACTGCCTACGGGCAGCATTCCCAAGTCCAGAAACTAATATGTACAGTGGCATTGCCATTGCAAGCGCTCTGCTCAGGGCGTTTCATCGATTGCGCTGATGTTTACTATCAAGCCGCCTGCCTGTCGGCCTGACAAGGCCGTCCCTATAATCCCCAGCAAATCCCCCCGCTCCTGCGCCTGCTACAGGCGATATCCCTCATGGAACCGAACCCCATGCCAAGCAACCGCCAGGCCCCTCGCGGCCTTCCCGAACATAGTCAACAGAGTGTCCTGCAGCAATGGCTGGCAATCCTCTCGGTCGCCGTGGGTGCCTTCGCCCTGGTCACCAGTGAGTTCCTCCCGGTGGGGGTGCTCAACGATGTGGCCAGCGACCTGGGCATCAGTGCCGGCCTTGCCGGCCTGATGGTGACCCTGCCCGGCATCATGGCCGCATTGGCCGCACCCTTGATTTCCGTCGGCGTGGGTGCGCTGGACCGGCGCTACCTGCTGACCGGCCTGACGCTGATCATGATCATCGCCAACGCGACCGTGGCCTATGCCGGCGACTTCAACCTGTTGTTGGTCGGCCGTGTGCTGCTGGGCGTCAGCATTGGTGGTTTCTGGGCGACCGCCATCGCCCTCAGCGGCCGACTGGCACCTGACGGCATGGGCGTGGCCAAGGCCAACTCCATCATCATGGCTGGCGTAACCCTGGCAACCGTCGTGGGTGTACCCGTGGGCACCTGGCTGAGTGGCCTGATGGGCTGGCGCATGACCTTCCTGGTGACTGCGCTGGTGGGCGTGCCCGTGCTGCTGGCGCAAATGTTCCTGCTGCCGCGGCTGATGCCGGAAAAGGCCATTCGCATCAGTGACCTGCCGGCGCTGTTCATCAACCCGCAAGCGCGGGTCGGCCTGATCGCCGTGTTGCTGATTGGCCTGGCGCACTTTGCCGCATACACTTACGTTGCACCGTTCTTCAAACAGAATGCCGGCTTCGACGGGCCTACGATCGGCTCCTTGTTGCTGCTGTATGGTGTGGCCGGCTTCATGGGTAACATCTTCGCCGGCTTTGCAGCCAACCGCAGCGTGCGGCATACCCTGATGCTGGTCGCGCTGATGATCGCCGTCAGCACAGCCCTGTTCCCGCACTTCGCCACCGGCATGACCGGCGCCGCGATGCTGATTGCATTGTGGGGCTTCGCCTTCGGTGCGTTCCCGGCCTGCGCCAACATCTGGATGTTTGTCGTAGCCCCCAAGGATGTCGAGCGTGGCATGCCGCTGTTCGTGGCCATGTTCCAGGTGATCATTGCCGTGGGCTCGTTCTTCGGCGGCCAGGTGGTCGACCACATGGGCACAGCGGTGCTGCTGAGCCTGGCTACGGCGCTGGTAGGCTGCGGCTTTGTCACGGTGTTGGTGCTGGGCCGCAACGTCAGCAACAGCCTGGCGGCGCAGCCAGGCTGAGTTGTAGTGCCGGGGCTGCTGTGCAGCCCCTCGCGGGTAAGCCTGCGTCTGCATACAGGCGCTCCCTGCACTGACCGTCATAACCTGAACCTACCCGCCAGCGCTGTCATCTGCCCGACCAACCCCGACAACGCCTTGCTCGCTTCGCTGGTTTGCTGTGCGCCCGCCGCCGAGTGGTTCGACAGCTCACGGATGTTCAGCAAGTTACGGTCCACCTCCCGCGCCACCTGGGCCTGCTCTTCGGCCGCACTGGCAATGACCAGGTTGCGCTCGTTGATTTCGCCGATCGCACTGTAGATGCCCTCCAGCACCTGCCCTGAGGCCATGGTCACGTCCAGCGTCGACTGGGCACGGTTGGTGCTGGCCTGCATCGAAGCCACTGCGGCCTCGGTGCCCGCCTGCACGCGGCCGATCATCTGCTCGATTTCCTGGGTCGACTGTTGTGTGCGGTAGGCCAACGTGCGCACTTCATCCGCCACCACAGCGAAGCCACGGCCGGCCTCACCTGCGCGGGCAGCCTCGATGGCCGCATTAAGCGCCAGCAGGTTGGTTTGCTCGGACACCGAGCGGATCACCTCCAGCACCTTGCCGATATCCCGTACCTGCCCGACCAACTGCTCAAGGTGCGCACTGCTGGTCTGGATCTCGCGGGTCATGGCCTCGGTGCCGTCGATGTTGTCGCTGACCTGACGACGGCTTTGTGCGGCCAGCTGGTTGGACTCACTGGTGGTCTGCGAAGTGGTGATGGCATTACGTGCAACCTCCTCCACAGCCGTGGTCATTTCGGTCACGGCGGTAGCGGCCTGCTCCAGCTCTTGCCCCTGCTGGCGCAGGTTGTTGGCGCTTTCCTCGGTGACCGCGTTCAATGCCGTGGCAGCAGCGTCCAGCTGCCGGGCGCAGTGGTCGATTTGCCCAAGGGTATCGCGCTGGCTCTGCTGCATGCGTTGCAGTTCATGGAACAGCTGGCCGATCTCGTTATTGCCCTGCCCTTGCACCGGCACGCTCAGGTCGCCACCGGCAATGCGCTGGAAATGCCGACCGGCTTCACGCAACGGGTGCAGTACCCGCTGGGCAATGAAGGCCCAGCACAGCACCGCCAACAGCAAGGTCACACCCAGTAGGCCCAGACTCAACCATTGCGCACGAGCCAAGCGCCGATCGGACTCAAGCATGATCTGCTGGCCACGTTCACTCAGTGCGCCCACCAGTTGCTGACGTAACGCTTGCAACCGGCCCATGGCATTGCCGGCGTCGCTGTTGACCTTGAAGTACTGCTCCAGCGAACGCTGGCGGGTCGCTTCCCGCTGCCCCGCCACTGCCTTGGCGTACTCGGCAAAGGTAGACTGCAACTCGGTTGCCAACGCGCGAAGGGCCGGCTCGCGAGCGTTTTCGACAAACGCGTCGACCAGCTTCTGGCTCTTGTCGTTCAGCTCGACCGACAGCGCCATGCGCTTGCCTGCACTCTCGTCATGGCCACCCAGCTGCTCGATGAAGCCCGAGGACACATTGGCACTGGAACGAATCGCCATGAGCAACGCATTGTTCAACCGGTCCGACTGGTGTGCGGTCTGGTCCAGTTCGGTGATCTGCTGGTCACTGCCCACCGCTGCCCACCAGGCGCTCACGGTAGAAAACAGCAAGGTCAGGCTGAACAGCGACAATACCCAGAACATTCCGGTACGTATCTTCAGGTTGGCAAGCATGCGGGCAGTACTCCTGGTTGGCACCACTTCTGGTCGATGATTCGACGGTGGGTGTGCTGCTATCGGAGGTGCCGGCGCAGGCTTGAGGTGCCTGGAGGCGGTTATGGGCGGTAACCGAACAGATTACGAAGAGACCAGCCTCAACGCCCGAGGAAGTCGACCACAGCCTCAGCGAACGCCTGGGGTTGATCCAGCATGACGAAGTGGAAGCTGCCGTCGATCCGCTTGAAACTGATGCCCCGCGTGCCGGCATAGGCATTAGCGAAGGTTGCATCGACACTGGCCGCAGGTATGCCATACAGCGGGTCATAGGCATACACGACCTCTACCGGCGCCTGGATACGGCCAAGTTCCGGGCGCAAGTCGGTGATCATCAGTTCATGGGTGGCATCGGCTACCGTCTCGCGGTCCGAGCGCAGCGCTGCATCAACCAGTGCCGGCCTGGCCGCTGCGGTCTTGGCTAACCGGTCGATGGCTGCCCGCTGCATCGTTTCGGCCTGCGCTGCCGGTGCCGCCAACATCGCCTCGCGCAAGGCGCCAGCCTGTGATGCTGCGGTTTCAGCGGTTGCCGCCGGATCGATCAATAACGTGTAGAACGGCAGCGCGTCGACCACCATCAGCCGCCCCACCTGCTCAGGGTGACGCGCGCCGAGCATCAGCGCAACCTCGCCGCCCAGCGAATGGCCAATGATGGCCGGTGCCTCCAGGTGCTGGCTGCGGATATAGCCTGCGACTGCCTCGGCCACGGGAGCTGCCACACGCCCCTGCGCAGCGGGCACGGCAGGCGCGCCGGCAAAACCTGCAACCTGCACCAGATGCAGGCGGTGCTGCTGGCGCAGCACACTGGCGAGCCCTGCCCATACCTCACGCGATGAGGCCAGCCCAGGTATCAGGATAACGTCTGGCCCGGCGCCCTCGACCTGCACAGAAATGCGTTCATCAGCCGTAGGCACTGGCTGGCCTGGTGCGGCTAACGCCGAAGACAGGGCAACGCTGGCACCGATTGCCGCAAGCAGGGTTCGTACACGCATAGTGGCCATTCCTTTGACTTGAACCTGGAAAAGCCCGCCACTATAAGGCGTGCCACGCGGCATGGGTAAACTATCGTTTGCAACCCGGTGCGCTACACCGTTAAAGTCGGGGCCTGGGCGCCGGCTGCGCCTGCGGTCCGCGCGAAGGGGTTGCCCGAGCCATACACCCCTACATTTTCGTACCAGCTCCCGGCTTGTCGGCGGACCGAGCCCCAAAGGAGTTGGCATGCCCGCCATCAATGCATCTCGCCACCACGGCCTGCTCGACCTGCCTGCCTTGCGCAAACGCGCCAAGCGCTTGCTGACTGCACTGAAAAACCACGAAGCCGACGACACCCGCGAGCAATTGCGCACGCTTGGCCTGCCCGGCCCCGACTACCGGCTTGCCGACACCCAATGGCTGGTCGCCCGCGAGGCCGGATTTGCCAGCTGGCCCAGGCTCAAGGCCCATGCCGATGCCGTGGCGTTCGCCGCGCGCCATCCCGGTTTTACTGCGGATGACGAGGCTGCCGTACAGCATTGGCGCTGTGGCAACGACATCGCCCACAGCTTGCGCACCGCCGGGTTTACCGGCGCCTTCCAGATGTTCGAAGACCCGATGGTCATGGGGCCGGTACCGGCATTGCCCGAGGCACAGTACTGGCAGGTGCGTGGTGCCTACGTGCAGCAGGCGTTCAAGCTGACCCCACAAGACCTTGAGCAGCGCCAGGCGGTACAGCGCAATGCATTGGCCGGGCTGAGCCACGACAGCCAGCTCGTGTTGTGGTGCGAGGCCGACGCCTACGACCAACTGTTCCTGATTCGCGTGCTCGCCAG
The DNA here is from genome assembly GCF_001320605.1 of Pseudomonas sp. NBRC 111133. NCBI lineage: Bacteria > Pseudomonadati > Pseudomonadota > Gammaproteobacteria > Pseudomonadales > Pseudomonadaceae > Pseudomonas > Pseudomonas sp. NBRC 111133. The sequence continues at coordinate 43,972 of NZ_BCBJ01000066.1, forward strand.
CCTGCCCGGCCTGCCCCGTCGGCTGGAGCTGATCGAAATTGACCAGGTGCCCGGTATCGAGCGCTTCATCGGCATCGGCCAACTGGCCCCCGACCTGCTGGCCTGGCTGTGGCCACAACGTCGCGCACTGGGCGAGGATGCACTGGCCCTGGCGCGCCAGGCATGGGCGGCCTACACCGCACCTGATCCACAGGCCTGGGCACGCCTGGCTGGCCGCCAACATACGGCCTTGCCATTGCTGGGTCGGGCACTGGCGCGCCAGCTGCAAGAGCTGCCGGGAGCGATCGATGGTTTGAGCCTTACCGAACGCCTGCTGCTGCGTGCACTGGCGTCACGCGGCGAGATGGCGGCCGGGCGCGTGTTTGGCCAGTTGATGATGCAGGATGATCCCCTGCCTTACTTGGGCGACATGATGTTCCACGTCCTGCTGCAGCCCCTGATCCATGGGCCGCAGCCATTACTGCTGGAAGGTCCTGGAGAGGCCTGGGCACAGCGGCGGTTGCAGCTGACCCCGCTCGCCGAACAGGTGCTTGCCGGGAAGGTCCACTGGCTCGATTGCCACCCCGCACCGCGTTGGGTTGGCGGGGTGCTGATCGACGCGGCGGACAGGCCTTGGGTGGTCAGCGAGCAAGGCGAGGTGTGGCGGCGTCGATAGCGGTTCAGCAAGGGGGCCGCTGGGCGGCCTGCGCCAACCGTTGCGTGGCCAGCCGGATCTCATCCACATCCAGCGAAGCAAACCCCAGGCGTAGGGCGTTCTCGGCATGGCCAAACGGGGAGAACTGCCGCCCACTGCGCACCACCAGGTCCAGCTCCAGCGCTTTCTCGACCAACTCATCCACATTGATTGCGTCGGCAAAGCGCACCCACAGCGCCAGGCCCCCTTCCGGCTCCTGTACGCAAATGTGCTCGCCAAACGCTTCGTGCAAGCACGCCAACAGGGTCTCCCGGCGGCGTCGGTACTCGCGGTTGACCCGGCGCAAGTGCTTCTTCAGCTCGCCCTCATTAATCAAATCCGCCAGCATGCGCTGCATCACCGCATCGCCCTGCCCCAAGGTCAGCGTCGCTCGGCGCTCCAGCACGGCAATCACCTCCACGGGCGCCACGATGTAACTGCAGCGAAACGTACTGCCCAAGGGCTTGGACATCGTGCCGATGTAGATCACATGCCGCTGCTGGCGGTCGCTGGCCAAAGGCAGGTAGGGCCGCCCGGAGAAGTGGTATTCGTAGTCGTAGTCTTCCTCGACCACGCAAAAGTCGTGCTGGCGCGCCAGCTCCAGCAACTGCTGCCGGCGCCCGGCCGGCAGGCTGACCGTGGTGGGGAACTGGTGATGAGGCGTGATGTACATCATCCGTACCTTGTGCTGCCGGCACAGGGCATCGAGCTGATCCACCCGGCAGCCTTCATGGTCCAGTTCCACGGTGACCAGCCGGGCACCCAGCTGACGGAAGATTTCCCACGCAGGCGGATAACTCAGGCGCTCGACCAGCACAACATCACCCGGCTTGAGCAACACGCTGGCCACCAGCGACAACGACATCTGCACCCCCTGTGTCAGGCAGATATGCTCGGCGCCAACGTTCAGGCTGCGATTGTGCCGCAGCATGTCAGCCAGGGCGCTGCGCAGGTAGCGGCTGCTGCATTCACTGCCGTGGCGCACGCTGTTGCTGATGAAACTGCTGCGCAAGGCATTGCGGTAATAGCGGTGCAGTACAGCCTGCGGCAGCAGGCGGTGGTCACAGGCACCGTTGTCGAAAAACAACGCACCTGGGCGCCCCTGCTGCGCGGCGGCCTGCTCGTTCGCCGCAAAGTAGGCAACAGCGGGTTCCTCGGGCAGCGCCAGGGCAAAGCGCCGGGTGGCATCCGGTTCGGCCCGCGCACTGGCCGCCAGCTGCTGGCTGACAAAGGTGCCCCGGCGCTGCACGCTTTGTAGCCAGCCTTTGGTTTCGGCTTCCTCATAGGCCAGGATCACCGTCTTGCGGTTGACGTTCAGCAATTGCGCCATCTCCCGCGTGCCCGGCAAGGGCGTGCCAGGGCGCAGGCGACCCTCACTGATCGCGGCCACCAAGCCCTCGACAATCTGCCGGTACGAAGCTTGCGCCCCGTCGAGTTTGAGCAGCGGCTGCCATTTACGAAGCTGGACCATGTAAATTATCCAAATCTGGAGGTTCTGCTGGTCCTGGACTATAGCAACAATCAAAGCTCCATTTGAGCCGAGGTGTTCATGCAAAGCCGCCACGTCATTGAATTGTCGCCCTCGGGCAAAACCTTCGAAGCCAGCCACGAGTTGCTGCTCGATGCCATGCTCGCCAGCGGCTTGCCGGTACCCTTCTCCTGCCGCCGTGGCGCCTGTGGCTCGTGCAAGGTCAAGGTGGTGTCGGGGCAGTATCACGACAAGCAGCGAGATGCGGACACACCGGCCCCCTCCTATCCCCTGGCTGCCGACGAGATGCTGCTGTGTCAGAGCCACGCCTGCAGCGACATGTGCCTGGAGATACCCGGCTGGTCACTGGATACCCCGGCACTGGAAGTCCGCGCCCAAGTGGTTGACCGGCGCGCGCTGAGCACGGATATCGTCGAGCTCGTGCTGCAGCCTGCCCAGCCACTGGATGTTCGGGCCGGCCAGTATGTGCGGTTCCAGCTGGGCAATGGCGACAGCCGCTGTTTCTCCATTGCCAACCTGCCAGCCCAGGAACAGGGGCAACTGGTGTTTCACATTCGCAAGGTCAGCGGTGGCCTGTTCACCGAAGGCGTGTTGCCCACCCTGCAAGCAGGTGCTTCAGTAACGCTCGAAGGCCCACTGGGTGCCTGCACCTGGCAACACGAGGACCAACGCCCGTTGGTGCTGCTCGCCACCGGCACAGGTTATGCCGGCATCAAGCCCTTGCTGCTGACTGCCTTGGCCCGCGATGCCGAGGTCACGTTGTATTGGGGCGGTTCATCGCAAGCGGACTTCTACGACCATGAGTTTCTCGAACAGGCCAGCCATGCGCACCCACGCTTTCGCTGGCACCCGGTACACTCGGACCAGGCGCGAGTGCAGCAGGCGGCGCTGGCCCACCCGCATCGCTGGGACGATACCCAGGTCTACGCCTGCGGCAATGCCACAATGATCAGCCAGGCCCGCGAACACTGCATTGCGGCAGGCGTACACCCCCATCGTTTTGTCGCCGAAGCCTTTGTCGCCAGTGGCGCACCGGCAGCGCAGGCCTCATCGGCCAGCACACTGCACCCGGAGCTGGAAAAGGTCGGCCCGCGCTATTCGCTGGACGGCATGCTCGCAGCCCGCGAGCAGTCGGTACGGTCCGTGGCCGCGATAGCCAGCCAACTGCAGGTCGGCATGACCACTGCACAGGCGCTTGAAATGGCCGCGCAAACCCTGCAGGCGATGGGTGCGTCGCACACCTGGCACCCCACCTACATCCGCTTCGGCGATGACACCGTGCGTACCCCACGGCAAGGTATTGATCTGCAACGCGTATTACGTACCACGGATATCGTCGTGGTCGACGTCGGCCCGGTCTGGGATGGTTACGAAGGTGACTATGGCGACACCTTCGTGTTCGGCCAGCACGAACTGCACCACGCCTGCGTCAAGGCATTGCATGAGGTGTTCGACGAAACCCGTCAGGCCTGGGGCCTTGGGCTGACCGGGCGCGAACTGTATGACTTCGCCGAACGCAGTGCCCAGGCCAAAGGCTGGCAGCTCGAGCGCAACTTGGCCGGGCACCGCATCGCCGATTTCCCCCATGTGCTGTATGGGCAGGACAAACTGGCCGAGGTAGAGATCGTCCCTAGCGAGGTGGTATGGGTACTGGAAATACAGCTGTGCCACCCTACCGAACCCGTCGGGGCGTTTTTTGAAGACATCCTGATTGGCGAGGCCAGGCCTGTCGTGGCGACCACAGCTTGAAACGACCGTCAGGACGCGAGGTGCGCGTCAATCAGGCGCGCAACCCCTTCGGCATGCCTGTGGCCCAAGCCATGACCGGGCTGATCGAGTCTGCGCCAACGCAAGGCGGAATCTCAAGGGTTGTTGGCTCTGATGGGTTTAGACCTACTGAAGTGCCCAAATCAGCAGCGAACGCTATGCCTGCCAAGGGCGAAAGCGGACACGCGTGAACGGCTGCTTTCGACCCAGGCTGTGTGAAAACACCTGCGATTGTCTAACCTTCTGATCGTCGAGATCGTGGCGGGGACGATCATGAAACGGTTCATTGAAGGTGAAGCCCGGACGCAAGTCACGCTGCTGCCGGAGTGCCTGGATGATTACATCACCGAAGAAAACCCAGTTCGGGTGGTCGACGTTTTCGTCGATGAACTCGGGTTCGAGGGTGTCGATCCGGCTGCAACGGGTCGTCCGGCCTACCATCCAGCAGTCCTGCTAAAAATCTACATCTATGGCTACCTCAATCGGATTCAGTCCAGCCGCCGGCTTGAACGCGAGGCAGCGCGCAATGTCGAGCTGATGTGGTTAGCGGGCCGGTTGGCGCCTGACTTCAAAACGATTGCCGACTTTCGCCGAGACAACGGCAAAGCCATTCGCAGCGTCTGCCGGCAATTCGTAGTGCTTTGCCGCAACCTCAATCTTTTCTCCCCAAGCGTTTAATGCGTCCGTATACGGCTATCTGGGCCGCTGCCGCGGCCCAGATAGCACAGGCAGCGCCTGGCGCCCGACTGAGTGAGACCTGCACTTAGATCTGCTGAATTTACAGGCTGACCCAGCTTCTTTCGCTCCTCGACGTACTTACTTGCGTTTTCACACAGCCTGGACCCACAGCAGCCGTTCGACGTGTCTACGGAACCATCGGCGATTCAGCTCTGTATCCGACATCAGGGTAACCATCGCCACGGCGTGCCCGGACAAGGCGTAAAAATCAGTTCACCCGGAGTATGGGGCAACGATTTCAATGAGTAAGAATACGACATGCTCATGACCTCAAATAGACCGGATATTGACTCTCTTGGATAGTTCTTCCGCCGACTCTTTGCGCTCGGAGTAGCGATCTACCAAATAATCCTGGCGATCACGCAGCAGCAGCGTGAACTTGGTCAATTCCTCCATCACGTCGACCAGCCGATCGTAGAAAGAAGACGGCTTCATGCGCCCGGCCTCATCGAACTCCAGGAAGGCTTTCGGCACCGACGACTGGTTCGGGATGGTAAACATACGCATCCAGCGGCCAAGCACACGCAGTTGGTTCACCACGTTAAAAGACTGCGAGCCACCGCAAACCTGCATCACGGCGAGGGTCTTGCCCTGGGTCGGGCGAACGGCGCCCATGGCCAGCGGTACCCAATCGATCTGCGCCTTGAAGACAGCACTCATTGAGCCGTGACGCTCGGGTGAGCACCACACCTGGCCCTCGGACCACTGCATCAGCTCGCGGAGTTCCAGCACCTTCTCGTGGGAGTCCGGAGCGTCATCCGGCAGCGGCAGGCCGGAAGGGTCGAAAATACGGGTTTCGGCGCCGAACTCTTCCAGCAGGCGCGCAGCTTCCTGGACCATCAAGCGGCTGAATGAGCGTTCGCGGGTCGATCCGTAAAGCAGCAGGATGCGCGGTTTGTGTGTGGAAGGATCCTTCGGCGCCAGCCGCTCCAGCGACGGCAGATCAATCAGTTCTGGTTGGACATTTGGCAGGTGGTCGTTCATTTCGGTCTCCATTGGTCCAGGGCCTAAAGCGCGCCGATGCGGGCAAGCTCGGCTTTCAGTTCGTCCTGGCTCAGTTGCGAGAAAGGCAGCGCAATGAAGGCGCGCACGCGCTCATCGATCTTCGCAAGTGTTGTCTGGAAGGCTTCTTCGATTTCTGCCTCACTCCCGGTGACCGCCGAAGGGTCGGCCAGGCCCCAGTGGGCTTTGAGCGATGGGCCAAAGAAGATCGGGCAGGCCTCGCCGGCAGCACGGTCGCACACGGTGACAACGATGTCGGGAGGAGAGCTCTCGAAGGCATCCGAGGCCTTGCTTGAAAGACCAGCGGTGGGGATACCGGCGGCTTCCAGGGTATTCAGTGCCCGCTCATTGACCTTACCGCTTGGAAAGCTGCCCGAGCTCACAGCTTCCATACCCTCGGGGGCCAGGTGATTGAACAGCGCCTCGGACAGGATGCTGCGGCAGCTGTTGTGGGTGCACATGAACAAGACTTTCATCAGGTATCTCCGGTTCAAAAGCTCAGGCGGATGGCCAATGCGGCCAAGGTGGCAAGCAGGATCGGCAGCGTCAGGACGATGCCGGTGCGGAAGTAGTAACCCCAGGTGATGACGATGTTCTTGCGGGCCAGCACGTGCAGCCACAGCAAGGTGGCCAGGCTGCCGATGGGGGTGATTTTCGGACCGAGGTCACAGCCGATGACGTTGGCGTAGATCATGGCCTCGCGCACAATGCCGGTGGCTTCGGCAGAATGGATCGACAAGGCCCCTACCAGCACAGTGGGCATATTGTTCATGACCGACGACAGGCCAGCGGCGAGCAACCCCGTCCCGAGGGATGCGCCCCAGATCCCGTAGCCGGCGAAGACATTGAGGATCTGCGTCAGGTACTCGGTGAGGCCGGCGTTACGCAGGCCATAGACCACGAGGTACATGCCAAGTGAGAACACCACGACCTGCCAGGGCGCGTCCTTGAGCACCTTACGGGTAGAAATAACGTGCCCGCGCGCGGCGATCAGGTAGAGGATCAGCGCACAGGCAGCAGCGATGGCGCTGATCGGTACACCCAGCGGCTCGATGGCGAAGAAGCCGACCAGCAACAGCGCAAGCACCCACCAGCCGGCAACGAACGTCGCCTTGTCGCGGATAGCGGCTTCGGGAGCCTTCAGTTGGTCGAGTTCATAGGTACGCGGCAGGTCCTTGCGGAAGAACCACAGCAGCATGCCCAACGTGGCGGCGATGCTGACCAGGTTCACCGGCACCATGACCGAGGCGTACTCGCTGAAGCCAATGCCAAAGTAGTCGGCGGAAACGATGTTCACCAGGTTGGATACCACCAGCGGCAAGCTCGCGGTATCGGCGATGAAGCCCGCCGCCATGACGAATGCCAGCGTCGCCGCCGGGGAGAAGCGCAGGGCCAGCAGCATGGCGATGACGATCGGGGTCAGGATCAGTGCCGCACCGTCGTTAGCGAACAGCGCCGAGACGGCGGCGCCCAGCAGGATGATGAAGGCGAACAGCTTGCGGCTGCTGCCATTGCCCCAGCGGGCCACGTGCAATGCCGCCCACTCGAAGAACCCCGCCTCATCCAGCAGCAGGCTGATGATGATGACGGCGATGAAAGTGGCGGTAGCGTTCCAGACGATCTGCCAGACCACGGGGATATCGGACAGGCTCACGACGCCCGCCAGCAGTGCCACGACGGCCCCCAGTGCGGCGCTCCAGCCCACGCCCAGGCCTTTGGGCTGCCAGATGACGAGAACGATCGTCACCAAGAAAATCAAAAAAGCGATCAGCATGGCTACAACTCAATCAGCGAAGGGAAGTCTTAAGCACAGGCAACAGGGCTCTGCGGCCGCTCGCCCATTTCGGCAAGGCGCAATGCATCGGGGCTCAACCATTCCTGGTTGGCTTCGACAACGCCCTTCAGTATCGCGTCCACCCACTGCGGCAGTTCGGGGTGCAGTCGGTAGTACACCCACTGACCCTTGCGGCGATCCATCAGGATTCCAGCCTCGCGCAACTGAGCCAGGTGCCGGGAGATCTTCGGCTGGCTCAGTTCCAGCGCGTGGGTAAGTTCGCAGACACAGAGTTCGCCTTCACGGGCGATCAGCAGGGTCATCCGGGCCCGGGTGTCATCAGCCAGGCATTTGAAAACGATGGGGGGTGTCAGTGTTTCCCGCATGTGACCTCCTGGGAAATGCGTGTACGGCCAATATCTGCAAAACCGAATATATGACGACTCGAATATACGGTAAAGTAGATATTTACAATCGACTCGCCTTACGGGACGTCATAAAAACCGGAAAATGCCCGCGCTCTGGGCCCTATACTGGCCGTCGATACCATCCCCAGACTCTCCAATGAACCAGCCTGATATCTCTGTCCGGTTGCTTGGTACCGATCAAATCCAAGGCCTGGCTGAGCATCTGACTGCAGCGGGCTTGCCGACCCAAGACCTTTTGCAGCCCGAAGGTGGGACATCACCGTACCCGCAAGCACCAGATGCACCATGCCCAGCGGAACGGTTTTCTTCGGGTTGTGAATCTCGTGAGTCGCACCTCAGCCATGAGGCAGCCTCTGAAGGCTGAGACCTGTAGTAGCGGGTTTACCCGCTCCTACAGGAATCGGGCCCTGTTTCAGGGCGATAGTGTTGCCCCTAGCCCATCTGCTGCCACAGGATCAGCAGCCCAGGCACCCAGGCGGTGAAGATCGCGCATACCAGGGTCATCACCGCCACCAGCCGCTGGATTTTCCTGGCCAGTGCCAACAACAGGAAAAAGCTGAACCACAAAACCGTCCACGCGGCCCAGTTCAGCACATCCCACACCTTCATCAGGCCCTCGGCGCCCGGGATGGAGCTGACCGTCACCACCAGCGCCGTCACGCTGACGAACAGGCAGAACCAGCCCAAGCCGCGGCCGTCGACCTGCAACAACTGGTTGGCGGCCACCCACAGGTAGGTAAAGGCGAACAGGATGGTCAAGGCACCCGCCTTGATGCCTTCGGCCGCGCCCACCACGAAAATCAGGTAGACCGCCACCAATAGGCTGAGCAAGCCGACAAACAGGTTGATCACCGCCACTTCACGGTCGGTGATACGCCCCATCAGCCAGATGCTGTTGATGAACAACACCGCACCCACATACAGCAGAACCAGTCCGTACAACATGGCAACCTCTTCTCATTCGAATTGTTTAAGGGTTTTTCTTGCCATTTCCAACATCGACAACCGCTGTTTCATTGCCTCTTTCGACAGGTAGGCATGGGCTTCAGGCTCCTGCCAGCCCTGAGCCGCCATCAACAGGACCTTGGCCTTGTTGATGTCGGCTTGGTGTTCCAGGCGCTCCTGCAACTGGGCGTTCTTCTGCATCAAACGGGCGTGGGCTTCGCTATTGCTCCTGGCGCACACCAGCGCCGGCAGCACCTTGTGGCTGTCCAGCGGCAGCACGATCACGCCATGGCACCCCAGCTCCAGAATCTGCGAGAGGATGGTCGGGCTTTCGTACTCCACCAGCGCGACAGCGGTCAGGCGAACCCCGCCCTGGGCCAGCAGCTTGCCCAGTTCGCCATGGTGGCGCCCTTCGAACACCCCGCAAAACACCAGGTCGGTGTGGGTGTCGAACGCCTTGGGCGGTGGCCAGTACTGCTTTACCGAACAACCGATGCGCATCAGTTGCAACACCAGGGCATCGGTGATTTCACTGGGCGGGCAAACAATGCCTACATGCAGCTCACGCAGCGTATTCAGGATGTTCGTGGTGCTCATGAGGGGCCGCCTCCCGCCATGCTCGCCGTCCAGTCATCGAGGTTGTGCACCACCACATAGGGATCGGGGCGGATAGCCACGGGCGACTGCCATTTGATGCAGATCTGCCCGCTCGCATCGATCTCGCCTATGCGCGCGAACAGGTGCGAATGGTTGTTCTGCTGCTCCACATGCACCCTGCCCTGGGGGCTGTCCAGGCTCGCGTGGTACAGGTGATTGCGGATCACCTCCACCTCAAGGCTTTCGGTGGCATTCACCGCCTGGCACAACATGCGCATCTGGCTGTAGGCGGCCTCGGCCCAGGCAGTGATGCGCACATCAGCCGGGAAAAACGCCCGACACGCGCTGACGAACGCTTGGCTTTGTGGCGAGTCGACACTGGTGAAATACGGCGCCACGACGATGTTGCCACAGGCCACCTTGGCGCCCATCTCGGCGATTTCGGCCTCACTGGTGGTCAGGCTGGCAATGGGCGGCCGAGGACCATTACCGTAACGCTGCGCCAATGCCTGATAGAAACTTGCCGTACCCGTACCGACCACGGTCGAGAACACCACATCCGGGGCAGCGCGAACCACCCGCTCCACCACCTGGGCCAGGTCATCGGCCGAGGGGTACAGTGGCATGTAAGCCTCCTCCACCACTTCGCCGCCATGCTGCTTGTACAGGTGGCGCATGACGTGGTTGCTTTCCCGGGGGTAGATGTAGTCCGAGCCGACGAAGGCGACCCTGGCGCCATAATGGCGGGTCAGGTAAGCCGCCAGCGGCGCGCTGTTCTGGTTGGGTGCCGGCCCGCCATAGATGATGTTGGGTGAGTACTCGAACCCCTCGTAAGGCGTGGGATAGAACAGCAAGCCATCCGCGCGCTCGACCACCGGCATCACGGCTTTACGGGTATGCGACATGTAGCAGCCGAGCATCAGGCGCACGCCGTGGTTGCGCACATAGTCGTCGCACAGGTTGCGGTACCGGTCCGGGTCGCCCCCGGGGTCACCGACCAGGGTCAGCACCGGCTGGCCAAGCACACCGCCTTCGCGGTTCACCTGTTCTGCCGCCAGCAACGCGCCGCAGCGCTGCGAGCGCTCGATGGCTGCGGTAACGCCGCTTTCGGCGAACAGCAAGCCCACCTTCAATTGCCTGTCTTGTCTACTCATCACACTGTCCTGTTGCAGCCATCATGTAGACACCGAAAAACGGATACGCCCGCGTTCGAGGTGTCCGGCCACCGTGATGCAGGCCACTTCGGCCCGGCAGGGGATGCGGTTGCCGAGCAGGTACTCGGCCAGCGGCACCTCCAGTTCGTGGCGGATGAATCGCTTGAGTGCGCGGGCGCCGAACTCCACGTCATGCCCTTCGCTGGCCAGCTTGCCGACCACTGCCGCATCCAGTTGCAGGCGGCAGTGATGCTTGGCCAGACGCCGGTTCAGGCGCGACACTTCAAGCTCGACGATGCGCTCGCTCACTGCCTGTTCGATGGCGTTGAACACCACGGTGCTGTCGATGCGGTTGACGAACTCGGCAGAAAAACGCTTCACCAGGCGTCGCCGCACAAGGGCCAGCAGACGCTCCCGTTGCCCTGCCCGCTGCCCCAGCAAACGCCGCAGCGATACCAGCGGGCCAAGCCGGTGCTGGCGTATTTCGTCTGCCGCCAGGTTGCTGGTCATGAACACCAGGGTATTGCGGAAATTGAAGCTCTTTTCCCCGGAAGCCAAGCGCAGCAGGCCATTGTCGAACACATTGAGCAGCGCCTGGGACACCTCCTTGCTGGCCTTTTCCAGCTCATCGAACAGCACGATCCCCGGGCGCCCCTGGCTGCCGTCCAGCAGCGCCTGGTCGAACAGCGTGCGGCCCTCCTTGGCGCCAGCATAGCCCGGCGGCGCACCGGTCAGGGCAGCGGCGTAATGCTCCTGGGCCAGCGTGTTCATGTCGACCCGGCAGAAGGCATCGGCATCACCGTGCAGTGCGCGGGCCAGGGCGCGCACGATCTCGGTCTTGCCAACCCCGGTCGGGCCAAGGAACAACGCCGTGAACAATGGCCGGCGCGGGTCGAGAATATCCGCACGCACCACCGTGAGCACATCTTCGATGGCCTGCAGGGCTTCGTCCTGGCCCAGTACTTCGCTGCGTAACACCTGCATGATAGCGGCGACGTCGAAGCGGAATCGCGACTGCAGGGTGTCTTCGCTACGCAGGTGGGTTTCGACGATTGTCCGCGTGTGGCAGTTTTCGGCATTCAGTGCAGCGCTGGAGGACGCGTCGCGGCGCGTCTGCTCCAGCAGGTCGTTCAAGAACGGCATGGTCTTCCCCTCAACGGTGAAACAGCGTGCCCGCAGGCACGCCGGGCACGCCCTTTAACGGGCTTCCTTTTCCTTCGCGTCGTAAGGAAGGCTGCCAACCGGGCACTGCGCCACCCCCGAGGTGCGCCGGGTAATGGCCTCGACATTTTCGCGGGCCTTCTCGGCATCCAGCACCCAGGTGCGGTAGAAGTCGAACGGGCATTCGGCGATGCCACGGTCACCGTCTCCGGACAAATGCATGCCGCTGTAACCGCGGTGCAGAATCTTGTACAGGTGGTTCTGCGACTGGTCGTTTTGCCGTGCATCGCGAATCTGCGAGATCGACAGCTGGGCGTACTGAATGCCCATTTCCTCTTCACCGCACTCGCCCAGGGTGCGGCCATCGAAGCCGATGATCGCCGAGTGGCCGAAGTAGGAATACACACCATCGAAGCCGGCGGCGTTGGCCACTGCCACGTAGCAGTTGTTGGCCCAGGCCATGGCCTTGGCCATCAGCACCTGCTGGTCCTTGGCCGGGTACATGTAGCCCTGGCATCGCACGATCAGCTCGGCGCCTTTCATGGCGCAGTCGCGCCAGATTTCCGGGTAGTTGCCGTCATCGCAGATGATCATGCTGACTTTCAGGCCCTTGGGGCCATCGGCAACGTAGGTCTGGCCGCCCGGGTACCAGCCTTCGATCGGGCACCAAGGGATGATCTTGCGGTACTTCTGCACGATCTCGCCGTTGTTGTCGATCAGCACCAGGGTGTTGTAGGGCGACTTGCGCGGGTGCTCTTCATGGCGCTCGCCGGTCAGCGAGAAAACGCCCCAGACATTGGCCTTGCGGCAGGCCTGGGCGAACACTTCGGTTTCCACGCCGGGCACGACCACGGCGGTTTCCATCATTTCTGCCGGGTCGTACATGATGCCCTGCAGGCTGTACTCCGGGAAAATCACCAGGTCCATGCCCGGCAACCCCTGCTTCATGCCGACAATGATGTCGGCGATCTTCCTGGCGTTTTCGAGCACTTCATCGCGGGTATGCAGGCGCGGCATCTTGTAGTTGACCACGGCCACACCGACGGTGTCGTTGCTGCTGGAAATATCACCATGACGCATGTTGAACACCTCTTGTTGTTATTTTTCAGGGACGACAAAAAGCCCTCTCCGCATGCGGAGAGAGCTCATTTGCTCTTTGGGGTTCGGGGTGGAGGCAGCGGCATCGCCATTGATGCGCAGCTCCTGACAACCAACGGTATATGCCGGGTGTGGCGGCTTGTCAACCCGGCAACAGCTGCTGCCTCTTCAGGCGCCGAGTGAGCCCAGCACGCGTTGCAGCCTGTCCCGGGTTGTATCCGTGCATGCTTGCATCGGTTCGCGCAGCTCGTCTGCCATCAGGTTTTGCAACTGCAACGCTGCCTTCACCACCGCCGGGTTGGGCTCGGCAAACGCCAGCTTGATCCAGGGCAGCAACCGGAAGAACGTACCACGCGCGGCAACCCAGTCACCGCTGTCGACCTGCTGCAGCATGCGCACATACAGGTCGGCGCGCACGTGTGCGGAGGCCGAAATGGCCCCGGCCCCCCCCAGGCACAGGTTGTTGAAGATCTGCAGGTCTTCACCGGCCAGCACCTGGGCATGGCCATCCTCGATCAGGGCCAGGGTAGTCTCGCTGTCGCCGCCGCAATCCTTGACGGCCGCAATGCGCGGGTGGCGCACGATACGGCGCAGGGTTTCACGCTCGATGCGCACCCCAGTGCGATAGGGAATGTCGTACACGATCACTGGCACGCGGGCGGCATCGGCTACGGTAGCGAAGAAGGCTTCCAGGCCGGCCTGCGATGGGCGGATGTAGCACGGTGCGGGGACCAGCAGCCCGCCAATATCACGCTGCTGAATTTCAGCCTGGAAGACCAGCAGCTCACGCAGGTTGTAACCCGAAAGGCCCATCACCACCCTGCCCGGCTCCACCCAGGCCAACACCGCATCCAGCACCGCCAGTTGCTCGGCCTTGGACAGTGCCGCCGCCTCACCCGTGGTACCGCACACCACAAACCCGGCCACGCCGTCCTCGAGCAGCTTCTTCACCAGCTTTTCCAAGGCGGCAAAGTCGATTTCATTGGCGCGCATTGGCGTGACGAGGGCGATCCAGATACCACGGAAATTCGACATGCAAAAACTCCTGATGTTGACCGAAAGTCAGCGTCAGAGGGTGAAGAGTCGAAGTGGTCTGGCAGGGATACCTGGCGCCTTCTGTCTCGTCAGCCCACCTGACGAGACAGCGCGCCTCGGTCAGATGAGCGGCTGTTTCTTGGATTTCTTGGCAACGGCAACGCACGCGCCTGCCTGGGCAATGAAGCCCGAAGCGAAGATGGCGTGGTTGGACATGGACATGGGGGAAGCCCGTTGCGCGAATTAGGCTGGATAATGGTGGAGCGACACGCGCGGTGTCAACCCTCGACCTTGCTGTAGCGTCGCAAAGCTCGAAGCCGGCTCAGTGCAGAAGCCTGAACTTTCGTTCACCGTGCATACAGCGACATTTGGGGCGATGACTTGATGAGGAGAGGGTATGTCGGCAGGCGAATGCCTGGATGTGCGGTATGGTTACCCGGTAAGCAAAACCTGATTTGCGGAGACCCACATGTTTCGTGTTTTTGAACGCTGGCTCGACCCCTTCCCCCCTGACGAAGTGCCGCCACCCCCGGTGGGCCTGCTGCGCTTCATGTGGGCCTGCACCCGGGGCGCTCGCGGCTACATCCTTGCCCTTGCATTGCTCAGTGCCGGGGTGTCGGTTTACGAAGCCTGGCTGTTTGCCTTCCTCGGCCAGGTGGTCGACCTGCTCTCGAACTGGCAGGCCGGGGGCGCCGTAGGTGCTGAGGAACGCCGTGTGCTGTGGGGCATCGGAATCGTCCTGGTGGCCAGTATCGGGCTGGTGGCATTGCGTACCATGGTTCAGCACCAAGTGCTGGCGATCAACTTGCCGCTGCGGTTGCGCTGGGACTTTCACCGGCTGATGCTGCGCCAGAGCTTGTCGTTCTTCTCTGACGAGTTTTCGGGCCGGGTCACCACCAAGGTGATGCAGACAGCCTTGGCGGTACGCGAGGTGCTGTTCACCGTCATCGAAATACTGCCCGGCATCGGCGTGTACTTCATTGCAATCATCGCCCTGGCGGGTGGTTTTGCCCTGAAGCTGATGCTACCGTTCATTGCCTGGCTGGCGCTGTTCGGGCTGGCCATGCTGTACTTCGTGCCACGCCTGGGCAAGGTCGGGCAGGAACAGGCCAACGCGCGGTCGTCGATGACCGGGCGGGTTTCCGATGCCTACACCAACATCACGACGGTAAAGCTGTTCTCGCACTCCAGGCGCGAAGCGCACTTCGCCCGCGCGGCCATGGAGGACTTCAAGCAGACCGGCTTTCGCCAGATGCGCCTGGTCAGCCAGTTCGAAATCGTCAACCAGGCGCTGGTGGTGGGCTTGATCTTCGGCGCCGGCGGCTACGCACTGTGGCTGTGGCACCAAGGCCAGGTCGGCACCGGTGCCGTCGCGGCAATCACCGCCATGGCCCTGCGTATCAACGGGATGTCGCACTGGATCATGTGGCAGATGACCTCGTTGTTCGAGAGCATCGGCACCGTGCAGGACGGCATGGCTACCCTCACCCGCGGCCCCAAGGTGCAGGATGCAACCGATGCAGGCGAACTGGTGACTCAGGGCGGCGCAGTAACGTTCGACAAGGTCAGCTTCAACTACAACGGCGAGCGCCAGGTGCTGAACGACCTGAGCCTGCACATTCGCCCAGGCGAAAAGGTCGGGCTGGTCGGCCGCTCTGGCGCAGGCAAATCCACCTTGATCAACCTGCTGCTGCGCTTCTATGACGTGGACAGCGGCGTCATACGCATTGATGGGCAGGACGTCGCCAAGGTCACCCAGGACAGCCTGCGCAGCGCCATCGGCATGGTCACACAGGACACCTCGCTGTTGCACCGTTCGATTCGCGACAACATCGCCTATGGCCGCCCGGACGCCACCGAGGCGCAGATACGCGCTGCTGCTGCCAATGCTCAAGCCGACGGGTTCATCAGCCAGCTCAGTGACCGCCAGGGCCGCAGCGGCTACGACACCTTGGTGGGCGAACGCGGTATCAAGTTGTCCGGCGGCCAGCGCCAGCGCATCGCCATTGCCCGGGTGATGCTGAAGAACGCGCCGATCCTGCTGCTGGACGAAGCCACCAGCGCGCTGGACTCGGAGGTGGAAGTTGCCATTCAGGAAAGCCTGGATGAAATGATGCAAGGCAAGACCGTCATCGCCATCGCCCACCGGCTGTCGACGATCGCGGCCATGGACCGGCTGATCGTGATGGATGAAGGCCGCATCATCGAGCAAGGTACCCACGCTGAGTTGCTGGCGAAACAGGGCACCTATGCCCGGCTGTGGCAACACCAGAGCGGCGGGTTCCTGGGTGAGGACCAAGGTGTGGCCGAGGCGGTGGAATAGGCCTTAGCCAAACACATGCGAGGGGCGGCGCAGCACCGGGTCGAACGGGTTGACCCGTTCGCCGATCGCCGCCGCCTCACGCTTGAGCAAAGCCACCACAGTCGGCATGCGGTTAGGCCCAAGGCGGTCACTGATGGTCGCCACGCTCAGCGCAGCCACAGCGTGGCCGTTGCGGTCGAGAATCGGCACAGCCAGGCCGGCCATGCCGTCTAGCACGCCGGTATTGCGCCCGGCATAACCCAGGCTGCGCACATTGTCGATTTCGGCACGCAGCAGCACTTCGTCGTAATGGTGAAAGTCCTTCAGCCGCGGCAGGTTGTAACGGATTACCTCGTCACGTTCTTCCTCAGGCAGGAAAGCCAGAATGGCCAGGCTGCCCTGCCCCACGCCCAAGGCCACACGGCCGCCGATGTCGCCGGTAAAGGTGCGGATCGGGTAAGGCCCTTCGCTGCGGTCCAGGCACACGGCGTCAAACCCCGAACGCGCCAGCAGAAACAGCGAATCCCCCAGCGAAGCCGACAGCCGCAGCAGGCTGGGGCGCACCACATCGCGCAAATTGCCGGCCTGCCCGGCCTTGGCCGCCAGGGCAAAGAAATCCAGGCTCAGGCGGTAGCGCTTGCTGGTCGCACACTGGTCGACCATGCCCTCTTCGATCAGGCTGCGCAGTAACCGGTGTGTGGTGGGCTGTGCCAGGCCAACCCGCTGGGCCAGCTGGCTGACCTTCTCGCCCTCGCCACCGCAGTCGCCCAACGCACGCAACACGGCGAACAAACGGGACACGGCACTGACACCCACTTCCCTGGCTTGCTCATTTCGTTTATCGGAATCCATTTTTCGCTAAACCCTCTCAAATTTCATTGAGTGGAATAATTTCAAAATAGCTGTCACTCAGTGAAATTACCCTTTGTCGCCATCCTAATCATTGCCCTACTCTCCGGTCCATAGGGCGATATCACAACATCGGCCGCCGCCACAGAAGCGAGCGCCAACGTCCGTAAAAGCATTGCTTTTCGCCGCTGGCGCTCTGCCCACCCTGAAACTGCCGGTTTACCCCGGTTCCGTTTGCGATGGAGCACAGCCATGACCTTTCTGTTGATCGACAAACTCTGCAAGCGCTATGGCGCCACGGAGGCCGTGGCCAGTTCGTCACTGGCCATCGAAAAAGGCGAGTTTGTCTCCCTGCTCGGCCCTTCCGGCTGCGGCAAGACCACCACCCTGCAGATGATTGCCGGCTTCGTCGAGGTCACCAGTGGCCGCATCGTGCTCGATGGCCGCGACATCACCCACGCCAAACCGGCCAGCCGCGGCCTGGGCGTGGTGTTCCAGAGCTACGCGCTGTTCCCACACATGACCGTGCGCGACAACGTTGCCTTTGGCCTGCGCATGCGCAAGGTGGCCAATGCCGACATCGCCCGCCGCGTCGACCAGGCGCTGGCGCTGGTGCGCCTGGACAAGCACGCCGACCGCTACCCCCGGGAACTGTCCGGCGGCCAGCGCCAGCGTGTGGCACTGGCCCGCGCGCTGGTGATCGAACCGCCCGTGCTGCTGCTGGACGAGCCGCTGTCCAACCTGGACGCGCACCTGCGTGAAGAAATGCAGTTCGAGATCTGCCGTATCCAGCATGAAATCGGCATTACCACGTTGATGGTCACCCACGACCAGGCCGAAGCCTTGTCGATCAGCGACCGGGTGGTGGTGATGGAAGCCGGGCGCATCACCCAGGTCGATGACCCTTACCGCCTCTACGAACACCCGGGCACGCCGTTCATTTCCGACTTTGTCGGCAAGGCCAACCGCCTGCGTGGCGTCACCGGCCCCGGCGGCCAACCGCAGGCGGCGGCCCAGGGGCCGCTGACCCTCAGCCTGCGCCCGGAAAAAATCAGCCTCGGCCCGGCGGGCAGCGGCAAACTGGCAGGGCGCATCAGCTGCCGCTACTTCCTCGGCAGCCAGTGGCTGTACCGCGTTGATACTGCCCTGGGCAACCTGGCCGTGGTCCGCGCCAACGATGGCAGCGCGCCGCTGGACGAAGGTGCGCCGGTCGGCCTGGACTGGAACGATGCCCTGCTGCGGGTACTGAACGCGGCCGAGGTGGCGGCATGAGTACGGCAAAACTGCGCAACAACGCCTGGGGCTACGGCCTGAGCAGCCCGGCCCTGCTGTTGTTCCTGGCCTTGCTGGTGATACCGCTGGGGTTGACCGTGCTGCTGTCGTTCAACGCGTTCGACTACACCAGCGGCATCCAGGCCGGCCAGTACACCCTCAGCCATTACCTGAGCCTGGTGACCGACACCTATTACTACGAGATTTTCTTCCGCACCTTCTGGATCAGCGCCCTGGTCACCTTGCTGTGCGTGCTGATCGGCATCCCCGAGGCCATGGTGCTTAGCCGCATGGGCGCGCCGTGGCGCTCGATCTTCCTGATCCTGGTGCTGACCCCGCTGCTGATTTCGGTGGTGGTGCGCGCCTTCGGCTGGAGCCTGCTGCTGGGCTCTGACGGCTTGATCAACCAAGGCATCAGCGCCCTCGGCGGGCAGCCGGTCAAGCTGCTGTACACCCCGTTTGCGGTGATCATCGGCCTGGTCCACGTGATGCTGCCGTTCATGATCATCCCGGTATGGACCTCGTTGCAGAAGCTCGACCCGGCCGCCGAGCAGGCTGCACTGTCGCTGGGCGCCAGCCAGTGGACGGTGTTCCGTCGCATCGTGCTGCCACAAATCATGCCCGGCGTGCTGTCGGGCACGCTGATCGTGTTCGGCCTGGCGGCCAGCTCGTTCGCCATCCCCGGCCTGCTGGGCGGGCGCCGATTGAAGATGGTCGCCACCATGATCTACGACCAGTACCTGGCCGAACTGAACTGGCCGATGGGGGCCACCCTAGCGGTCGCCCTGCTGCTGATCAACCTGCTGGTGATGCTCAGCTGGAACCGGCTGGTGGAACGCCGCTACAAACGCGCACTTGGAGTTTGAACCCATGACCCGTAACGGCCCGCTGGCCCTGTCTTTTCACGCCCTGGTGATGCTGTTCATGCTCGCCCCGCTGGTGGTGGTGTGCCTGGTGGCATTCACCCCGGAAAACACCCTGAGCCTGCCCACCGCCGGCTTCTCGCTGCGCTGGTTCAGCGCCGTATTCGAGCGCGCCGACTTCCTTGACGCGTTCTACAACAGCCTGAAACTCGCCGCCCTGGCGGCCTCGCTGGCCACCTTGATCGCCGTGCCCGCAGGCCTGGCGCTGACCCGCTACAGCTTCCCGGGCCAGGGCTTTGTCAACGGCCTGCTGCTGTCACCCATCATCATCCCGCACCTGGTGCTGGGTGTGGCCCTGCTGCGGCTGTTCGCCTTGCTTGGGGTCAATGGCAGCTTCGCCTGGCTGGTGTTCGCCCATGTGGTGGTGATCACCCCCTACGTGCTGCGCCTGGTGCTGGCTGCCGCCATTGGCATCGACCGCAGCGCCGAGCAGGCCGCACAGAGCCTGGGCGCAGGCCGGGTCACGCTGTTCTGCAAAGTGACGCTGCCAATGATCTTGCCGGGGGTGGCCGGTGGCTGGCTGTTGGCGTTCATCAACAGCTTCGACGAAGTCACGCTGTCGATCTTCGTCACCTCGCCCGCCACCCAGACCCTGCCCGTGCGCATGTACGTGTACGCCACCGAATCGATCGACCCGATGATGGCCGCCGTTTCGGCGCTGGTGATCGCCGTCACCGCCCTGACCATGGTCGCCCTGGACCGGGTATACGGCCTGGACCGCGTACTGGTGGGCAAGCAATGACAAGGAATGCCCCTATGCCCCTGTTCAAGCGCGTGGCCGAGCACGACCGCGAGCCGCTGCCCTTTTTGCTCGACGGCCAGCCAGCCCAGGGCATGAACGGCGACACCCTGCTGACCGCCATTCTGACCAACGCCACGCACCTGCGCGGCAGCGACTTCAACGCCGAGCCGCGCGCCGGTTTCTGCCTGATGGGCGCCTGCCAGGACTGTTGGGTACGCCTGCAGGATGGGCGCCGGGTGCGCGCCTGCTCGACCTTTCTGGAAGCCGGCCAGTGCATCACCCGCGACCCGGGGCGCCGGCCATGACTGCAATCGTGATCATCGGTGCCGGCCCCGCCGGCATCCGCGCCGCGCAAACCCTGGTGGCCCATGGCGTGCGCCCGGTGCTGCTGGACGAAGCCAGCCGCGGTGGTGGGCAGATCTACCGCCAGCAGCCGGCCAACTTTCGCCGGTCGGCCAACGCGTTATACGGCTTCGAGGCCGCCAAGGCACAAGCCGTGCACACCACCCTTGAGCAACTGCGCGGGCAACTCGACTACCGCCCGGATACCTTGGTGTGGAACGCCGAGCAGCAGGTGCTGGACACCTTGCAGCAGGGTGAGTTGGCCGACCGCCTGGCGTTCGACCGGGTGATTGTCGCCACCGGCGCCACCGATCGCGTGTTGCCGATCCCCGGCTGGACCTTGCCTGGGGTCTATACCCTGGGCGCTGCACAGATTGCCCTGAAGTTCCAGGGCTGCGCCATCGGCGAGCGGGTGGTGCTGGCAGGCAGTGGGCCGCTGTTGTACCTGGTGGCCTATCAGTACGCCAAAGCCGGCGCCACGGTCAGCGCAGTGCTCGACACCTCGCCGTTCAGCGCCCAGGTACGTGCCCTGCCACGCCTGCTGCTGCAGCCGGGGACCTTTGCCAAGGGCCTTTACTACCGCGCCTGGCTTGCCCGCAAAGGCGTACCGGTGCACCAGGGCGTAACCCTGCTCGGCATTGACGGTGAACAACGCGCCAGCGGCGTTCGCTGGTCACTCAACGGCCAGCAGCATCAACTGCCCTGCGACGCTGTGGCCTTCGCCCACGCCCTGCGCAGCGAAACCCAGCTGGCCGACCTGCTGGGCTGCGAGTTTGCCTGGAACGCCCTCAACCGCGCCTGGCTACCGGTACGTGACCCCCAGGGCCGCGCCAGCTGCCCCGGCGTGTACCTGGCCGGCGACGGTGCCGGCATCCTGGGTGCCGATGGTGCGGAAATGACCGGCGAACTGGCAGCCCTGACGCTGCTGGCCGACCTCGGCAAGCCTGGCAACCCGCAACGCCAGCGACAGCTGGAAAAGCGCCTGGCCACGTTGCAGCGCTTTCGCCAGGGCCTGGAGCAAGCCTTCCCGTTCCCCGAACAATGGGCCAGCCAAGCCTCGGACCTGTTGACCGTGTGCCGTTGCGAGCAGGTCAGCGCCGGAGAAATCCGCGCTACCGTGCGCGCCGGGCACTGGGAAATCAACCGGGTCAAGGCCATGTGCCGGGTCGGCATGGGCCGCTGCCAAGGCCGTGTGTGCGGCGCCGCTGCCGCCGAGCTGATCGCCTGCGAAAGCGGTCGGCCCATTGATCAGGTCGGGCGTTTGCGCGGCCAGGCACCCGTCAAACCGCTGCCCTTTGGTCTGGAGATAAAGCCATGAGGCTGCTTGAAATGGACGCCATCATCGTCGGTGGCGGCATCGTCGGCAGCAGCGCTGCCTTGACCCTGGCCCGTGCTGGCCAACAGGTGGCGCTGCTGGAGCGCGACTTCTGCGGCTCGCATTCCAGCGGGGTGAACTATGGCGGCGTGCGCCGTCAGGGACGCTCGCTGGCCCAGCTGCCGTTGTCGATGCGCGCCCATGCCATCTGGGGGCAGCTGCGCGAATGGATCGGTATCGACGGCGAGTATGCCCGCAGCGGGCACCTGAAGCTGGCCCGCAGCGAAACCGATTTCGATGCCCTGAGGGCCTATGCACGCCGTACCCAGGCCTTTGACCTGCGCCTGCAACTGCTGGAGCGCCGTGAACTGCGCCAGCGCTTCCCCTGGGTGGGCGACATCGCCGTCGGTGCCTCGTATTGCCCCGAGGATGGCCACGCCAACCCTCGCCTTGTATCGCCGGCGTTCGCCGAGGCGGCCCGGCACAGCGGGGCCGAGGTGCACGAGCAGTGCAAGGTGCTTGATGTAGACCACGACGGCCAGCGCTTCAGCGTACTCACCAGCAACGGCCAGTGCTTCAAGGCACCCTGGCTGTTGAACTGCGCCGGCGCCTGGTCGGCGCAGCTGGCCGAACAGTTCGGCGAACCGGTGCCACTCACCGCCGCCCACCCGGCCATGCTGGTCACCGAGCCGCTGCCGCTGTTCATGACCGCCAGCACCGGGGTCGAAGGCGGCGGTATCTACGCCCGCCAGGTAGCGCGCGGCAACTGCGTGCTCGGCGGCGGGCGAGGCTTTGCCCTGACCCCGACCACCGCACGCCCGGGCCAGGCCGCCGTGCTCGACATATTGCGCAACGCCACCGAACTGTACCCGGCCCTGGCCGGCGCCCAGGCCATCCGCACCTGGAGCGGCACCGAAGGCTACCTGCCCGACGACGAACCAGTGCTTGGCCCCAGCCTGCGCCAACCCGGCCTGCTGCATGGCTTCGGCTTTGCCGGCGCGGGTTTCCAGATTGGCCCGGCGGCGGGTGAAGCACTGGCGCAATGCATCCTGCAGGGCGCACCCGACATCAGCCTGGCGGCCTTTTCCATCCACCGTTTTCAGCCCAACTACCACCACAAGGAAAACCTGTCATGACGCACAAGCAACGTTTGCTCGCCCTGTTCTGCACCGTGCCCGGCCTGTTCGCCTGCCTGCCCGCCATGGCCCAACCCACGCTGTACCTGGGCATGAACGGCGGCACCATGGAACGGCTGTTCAGCGACAACATCCTGCCCCGGTTCGAGAAGGCCAACGATGTAAAGGTGGTGATCGTGCCCGGTACCTCGGCCGACATCCTGGCCAAGGTCCAGGCTACGCCGAACAAGCCGTCGATCCATGTGATGGTGCTGGATGACGGCATCATGTACCGCGCCATTGGCATGGGGCTGTGCAGCACGCTCAAGCCCAACCCGACCCTGGCCCAGCTGCCGGAAAAGGCCCTGATCAAGGACAAAGCCGCCGCCGTCAGCCTGGGGGTAACCGGGCTGGCCTACAACAGCCGCCTGTTCAAGGAAAAGGGCTGGGCCGCACCCACCTCGTGGAATGACCTGGCCGACCCGCGCTTCAAAGACAAGGTGGTGTTCCAGTCGATGGCCTCGTCCACTTTCGGCCTGCACGGTTTCCTGATGTACAACCGCCTGCACGGCGGCACCGATACCGACGTCAACCCGGGCTTCGCGGCCTGGAAGCAGAACGTTGGCCCGAACGTGCTGGAGTACATCCCCAACTCGGCCAAGCTTTCGGAAATGGTGCAAACCGACGAAGCCGCGCTGTTCCCGCTCACCCCCACCCAGGTGACGGCACTGAAGCTCAAAGGCATCCCGGTGGAGTACGCAGCGCCCAAGGAAGGCGCCGTGGTGCTCAACCAGGCCGAATGCGTCACCGCCAACAACGACCAGCCGGAGCTTGCGCAAAAGCTCGCCGAATTCCTGCTGAGCCCCGAAGCGCAGGCACCGGCTCTGGAGCTGGGTGACCAGATCCCGTCCAACCCCAACACCCCGACCAGCGACAAGACCCGCGGCCAGGTCGAGGCCATGCAGACCTACCTGCAAACGGCCGTGACCATCGACTGGGACCAGGTCAACACCCAACGTCCGGAATGGAACGCCCGCTGGAATCGCCAGATCGAGCGATAGGCCGAGGCCACCTGGCCCGCTGCCGGTACCTCAGGTGCCGGTCGGCGGGCGCACCACCCGCTTGAGCCCTCTGTAAACGTTCGAATGCTCTGCCCTGCACAGGCGCGGACAGGGCTTCTGCACGCCTGCAAAACGGCTCAGGCCCCCCTTGCATCACGCTGCCACCTAACTAGAACAAGCAAACGGAGCATGAAATGAGCATCAACACACTCGGCGTCACCGCCCTTTTGCTGGCGTCTGCCAGCCCCTTGCTGCAGGCCAGCGAGCAGTCCGAATCGGCAGGGTTCATCGAAGGCAGCAAGCTGTCTGTCAAGGCACGCAACATGTACATGCAGCGTGACAACCGCGCCAGCGGCGCACGGCAAAACTACGGCGAGGAATGGGCCCAAGGATTTATCGGTACCTTTCAGTCCGGCTTCACCCAAGGCACCGTCGGCGTTGGCATCGACCTGATCGGCCAGTACGCCTTCAAGCTCGACACGGGTGACGGCCGCACGGGGGGCGGTACGGGCTTGCTGGAGCAGGACAGCCATGGCGCCAAGCAAGACATGAGCAAAGCCGGCGCAGTGCTGAAAATGCGCGCGTCCAACACCGTGCTCAAATACGGCACGCAGGTCATGGCAGTGCCTGTGCTGGCCACCTCCGACAGCCGCCTGCTGCCGGAAACCGTCGACGGTTTCTCGCTCACCAGCAAGGAAATCCGCAATCTGCAGTTGGACGCGGGGCACTTCACCGGCCTGACCAACCGCAACCAGTCATCCCGAGACAGCGGGCACATGACCGCCGTGGACTACCTAGGCGGGGTGTACACGTTCAATGAGCGGCTCTCCAGCAGCCTGTACTACGCCAAAACTGCCGAGCACTTTCGCAAGTACTACGTGAACACCCGCTACCTGTTGCCGCTGGGTACCGGCCAGTCGCTGAAGTTCGACTTCAACGCCTACGACACGCAAAGCATCGGCCAGGCCCGCAGTGGCAACCTGGACAACCGCATCTGGAGCCTGGGCGGTACCTGGACGCTGGGTGCTCATGCCTTCACCCTGGCCTACCAGAAGGTGTCCGGCACCGGCGACTACGTGTACGGGCCAGACGGCAACGCGGTCTACAACTTTGCCAACTCGGTGCAGTATTCGGACTTCGACTACGAGAACGAAAAGTCCTGGCAGGCCCGCTACGACCTGAACATGGCCGCTTATGGCGTACCGGGGCTGAGCTTCATGACCCGCTATGTGAAAGGCACCGACTTCAAGAGCGGCACCGGCGGTGACCTGAATGGCAATGCCTGGGAGCGTGACGTTGAAGTGCGCTATGTGGTGCAGGCCGGCGTAGCCAAGGACCTGTCGTTCCGGGTGCGGCAGGCCAGCTACCGTAGCTCGGAGCGTGGCGGCCAGATTGATGAAGTGCGGGTGATTACCGAGTACCCGCTCAATATTTTCTAAGGGCATGTACCGCCCGCTCCTAAAGGGTTGTGCAAGCAAGGCACCCTGCACGATACCTGTGGGAGCGGGCTTGCCCGCGAAGAAGGCAACGCAATTCCCCAGCCATGCCGCCTCAAGCCATCACTGGCTGCAACAACGCCTGCGCCTCATACAGCGTCGGCAGATACCGCAACCGAATTTCATCCACGCTCAGGCGCGAAGCATGGGTCGTAATGGTGAGCGTTGCTTTCAGCTGCCCGGCCCGATCCAGCAGCGGTACCCCCAACACACGCATACCCACCTCGTATTCCTGGTCGACCATGCAGAAGCCTTGCGTTTTCACCCGCAGCAACTCCGCCTCCAGCAGCCCACGGTCGATCTGTGTGTAAGGCGTCAGTGCCCGCAGCTGGTTGCGTGCAAAGTAGTCATCCCACTCGTTTTCATCCAGCCAGGCCAGCCATATCCGTCCCCCCGCCGTGCAATACATCGGCACCCGCGAGCCTGGCCTGATCGACAGCGACGCTACATGGCTGTAGCGACTGCGCACCAGGTGGATGATCTCGTCGCCATCGCGGGTGCCCACTGATACATGCTCCTGGGTCTGCCGCGCCACCTGCTCGACAATCGGCCGCAGCATGCGCGGCAATTGTGCCGAGTCGACATACGCCTGGCCAAGGCGTAACGCCTTGGGCGTCAGCCAGTACTCGCGGCTGTCGGTTTCGGCAAAACCCTCATGCACCAAAGTGAGTAAAAAGCGCCGGGCAGCGCTGGGCGTAAGGCCAGACAGCCTGGCTGCCTGCGGCACGCTCAGCCGTGGCTGCTCGGCGCTGAACAGTTGCATCAGGGCCAGGCCTTTCTGCAAGCCGGCAATCAGGTCACGGGGGTGAATGGCGGGAGTGTTCATGCCTTCAACTCGCTAGCAGGGAGAAAAACAGCCGATTATCGCGATAACCGAAACATGGCTGCGATTATCGCACTAAACCACCGATCAGCGCATTGTTGCCCACGCCCCGCTGCTTCACGCTGACCGCCATAACAACGCCAATAAGGAGGTCAGCATGATTCGTGGTTCCACTGAACTGGTCGCCATCGTCGGTTCGCCCATCGCCCAGGTGAAGTCCCCGGAAAACTTCAACACCTGGTTCACCCACAACAATTGCAACCTCGCCATGCTGCCCATCGACCTGCACCAGGCGGCGCTGGACAGCTTTGCCGACACCCTGCGCGGCTGGCAAAACCTGCGCGGCTGCGTGGTCACCGTGCCGTACAAGCAGGCCCTGGCCAACCGCCTGGACAGCCTGAGCGAACGCGCGGCGGCACTGGGATCGGTCAATGTGATACGCCGCGAGCGCGACGGACGCTTGCTGGGCGACAACGTGGACGGCGCCGGCTTCCTGGGCGCTGCGCATAAGCATGGCTTCAAACCGACGGGCAAGCGGGCATTGGTGATCGGTTGCGGCGGTGTTGGCAGCGCCATCGCCTATGCGCTGGGCGAGGCAGGTATTGCCGGCATTACCCTCAGCGACCCCAGCACAGCGCGCATGGGGGCGGTGTGCGAACTGCTCGGCAATGCCTTCCCTGCGCTTACGGTCAGCACACAGTTCAGTGGGCTGAAAGACTTCGACCTGGTGGCCAACGCCTCTCCGGTCGGCATGGGCACAAGCGCAGAGCTGCCGCTGCGCGCCGCCCTACTGGCTACCCTGCAACCCGACACCCTGGTGGCCGACGTGGTCACGTCGCCCGAGATCACCCCACTGCTGAACCGCGCAAGGCAAGTTGGCTGCCCGATCCAGACAGGGCCGGAAATGGCCTACGCCCAACTCGGCCACCTTGGCGCCTTCATGGGCGTGACGCCGCTGGAGATCTGAAGCCATGGCGACCCTTGAACACACACAACACAGCGTTGACCTGGTGGTACTGGGCAGTGGCGCAGGCGGCTTGGCTGCGGCTGCCACCGCCGCCTGCCGCGGGCTGAAGGTGCTGGTCGTGGAAAAGGCCGAACGCTTTGGCGGCACCTCGGCGATTTCCGGCGGTGCGGTATGGCTGTACGGCACCGATCAGGCCCGTGACGCGGGTGCCGAAGACTCCCCCGAGGCCATGCGCACCTACCTCAAACACGTCATCGGTGATGGCTACGACCCCATGCTCTGCGACGCTTTCATCGAGCATGGGCACCAGGCGCTGCGCTGGCTGGAGCAGCACACCGAACTGCGCTATGCCTTGCGCCCGCACTCGCCCGACTATTACCCGGATGCGCCCGGCGCCACGCAGTTCGGCCGCGCACTGGAAATGGTCGAGTACGACGGCAAGCACCTCGGCCAGCGCTTCAAGGACCTGCAGATGCCACCGCACGGCATGCTGCTGTTCGGCGGCATGATGGTCAACCGCGTGGATATCCAGCATTTTCTCAGCATTCGCCGCTCGCCCAGTTCGCTGTGGCATTGCCTGAAACTGATGGCGCGCTACGCGCGGGACCGCCTGCAGCACCCGCGTGGCACTCGGCTTACCACTGGCAACGCCTTGATCGCCCGCCTGGCCACCAGTGCCTTCGCCCATGGCACGCAACTGTGGTTGCGCAGCGAAGCCGAAAAGCTGATTGTCGAGCACGGCGTGGTGACCGGCGTGGTTGTACTGCACGAGGGCCGACGTCAGCGGGTAATGGCACGTGGCGGTGTGGTGTGCGCCATGGGCGGGTTCGCTGCAGGCGCACTGGCCGCCAGCTACCGCCCCGCCCAAGAGGCGCCGCACCTGACCATGTCGCCCGCCAGCAACGACGGTGCCGCCCTGCGCCTTAGTCAGGCGGTATCGGCCGCCGAGGGCGAAGGCCTGGCGGCCAACTTCTTCTGGGCGCCGGTTTCCGAACGGCGTCATGCCGGTGGCCAGCGGGAACGCTTCCCGCACCTGGTCACCGACCGCGCCAAACCTAGCGTGATTGCGGTAGACCCGACCGGGCGGCGCTTCGTCAACGAGTCCGACTCCTACCACCACTTCGTGCAGACCATGTTTGCCAACGGCATCGCCAGCTGCTGGCTGGTGTGCGATGCCGAGGCGATGAACCGTTATGGGCTCGGCCTGGCGCGGCCGAAGCCTGTAAACAACCAGGCGTTGATCGACGCCGGCTACCTGTACCGGGCCGCTACACCGCAGGCCCTGGCCCAAGCCATTGGTGTAGAGCCCAACGTGTTCGCGCAAACCCTCGAGCAGTTCAACACGGATGCCCGCAATGGCATCGACCGTGCGTTCGGCAAAGGCGGCAACAGCTACAACCGCTACATGGGCGACCCGCAACACACGCCCAACCCCTGCCTGGCGCCGTTGAGCAACGGGCCGTTCTACGCCATCCGCATTCACACCGGCGACCTCGGGTCGGCCCGTGGCCTGATGACCAACGCCGATGCCAACGTGCTTGACCGTAGCGGCCAGCCAATTGCCGGGCTGTACGCGGTCGGCAACGACATGAACTCACTGATGAAGGGCACCTACCCCGGCCCCGGCATCACCCTGGGCCCTGCCCTCACCTTCGGCTGGCTCGCTGCCAACCACATCAACGCGCGCCTGCAGGCGCCGGCCACCCCTACGGAGACCCCGGCATGTACTACGAACTGAGAACCTACACCCTCGACCCACTGAAAATGGCCGACTGGCTAGCCCTGTACCAAAGCCACGCGCTGGACGTGCAAAGCGAACACCTGGGGAACCTGGTCGGCTTTTTCACCAGCGAGTTCGGCGACGTCAACCAGGTGGTGCACATCTGGGGCTATGCCAGCCTCGACGATCGCATCGCACGGCGCACAGCCATGGCAGCGGACCCGCGCTGGGCAGCCTTTTCGCGGCTTAACCGCGAGCTCGGGGCCGTTGTGCGCCTGCAATCGCGGCTGCTGCGGCCCACCGGTTTTTCGCCGCTGCAGTAAAACGCGCCATCCTCTACCAACGCCTGAGCGGACCCCTTCATGCAACCCCTCGAATGTGACGTACTCGTCATTGGCTCCGGCGCTTCGGGCCTGGCTGCCGCCGTAACCGCCGCGCATCACGGCCTGCATGTGATCGTTGCGGAAAAAGCCCGCCAGCTGGGCGGCACCAGCGCCTGGTCGGGGGGCTGGTTGTGGATACCGCGCAACCCGCTGGCCATCGCTGAAGGCATCGTCGAAACCGACGATGCCCCAGAGCGCTACCTGCGTGCGCAAACCCACACCCACGAACTGGACCCGCGTCAACGTGCGTTCCTGCGCCATGGCCCGGAAATGGTGGCGTTTTTCCAACAGCACACGGCGGTACAGTTCCAGAGTGGCAGCCGCATGCCCGACATGCGTGAAGGCGATGGCAGTGCACACGGCGGTCGATCACTGTGTGCCCTGCCCTACGACGGGCGCCAGCTCGGGCCTTGGCTGCACACATTACGCCCACCGCTGGACATCGTCAGCCTGGCCGGCATGGGCATTACCGGTGGCACCGACATGGCCGCCTTCTTCAACGCCACACGCTCGGCCAAGGCGGCGCTGCATGTCAGCAAGCGCCTGCTGCGCCATGGGCGAGACCTGCTGCTGCATCGTCGCGGCCAGCAGTTGGTCAATGGCAACGCGCTGGTGGCGCGCCTGCTGCGCAGCGCCTTGGACCTTGATGTGACACTGCTGACCAACAAACCGGCCAGCCACCTGCTGGGCGAAGGCCGGGTCAGTGGCGCACGGTTTGCCGACGGCCAGGTCATCCAGGCACGCCGTGGGGTGGTGTTGGCCTGCGGTGGCTTCCCACATGACCGCCAGCGCATCGCGCAACTGATGCCGCATGCGCCGCAGGGTGACCAGCACTACTCCGCAGCACCCCGGGAAAACAGCGGCGACGGCCTGCGGTTGGGTGAACAAGCCGGTGGCCTGGTCAGTACGGCACTGGCCCAGGCTGGCGCCTGGGCACCTGTATCGAAGGTGCCACGCGGCGATGGCAGTTTCGGCCATTTCCCGCACCTGATCGACCGCGCCAAACCTGGCTTCATCGCGGTACGTCGCGATGGCCGACGCTTCGTCAACGAGGCCGATTGCTACCATGACTTCATGAACGCACTGTTCGCCGCTACACCGCACGGCGAAACACCTGAAGCCTGGCTGATCTGCGACCACGCAGCACAACGTCGTTACGGCATTGGCTGGGCCAAGCCCTTTCCGTTCTCTACCCGCTTCTATCAACGCCGCGGTTACTTGCACAGTAGCGCCAGCCTGGCGGAACTGGCGCAGCGCTGCGGGATCGATGCCGCGCAGCTGCAGCGCACGGTGCACGACTTCAACCGGCATGCAGCCCAAGGTGAGGACCCGGTATTCCAGCGTGGCGCATCGGCCTACAACCGGGCTCAGGGCGAACCGTTGCAAGCCCCCAACCCGTCGCTGCGGCCCTTGCTGCATGGGCCGTTTCACGCCGTGAAGCTACTGCCGGGCAGCCTGGGCACCTTCGCCGGCCTGGGCACAGACGCCTCCGCCCGTGTGCTGGACCCCGCTGGGCAGCCGATACCCGGGTTGTTTGCGGTGGGCAACGACATGCACAGCGTGATGGGGGGGCACTACCCCAGCGGTGGCATTACCCTGGGGCCGGGGATGACCTTCGGGTATCTGGCCGGTAGGGCGTTGAGCGGCTTAAGCTCGCCATGACCTCAGCAAGACATGGCGTCATAAAGGCTGTTCATGCGGTTGCCCCGATTGAGCAACCTTGGGGGACGATTGCAACAACCCGCGTGGCAAGCGGAAACCTTTGAATGGTTGCTGGGTAATGGGGTTAAAGGCCTTTTCAGCATTCAACCGATAGCGCATTACACCGTCACCCGTCCTGAAGCTCAGGTCCACGCTGGTCGCCGTCCGCCCATTGAGCGAGCCGCGGCTAAGCAAGCGGAACATCGACCATGGGCCACGGTATTCGAGGCTGCTGCTATTGCCGTTCTGCCTGAGTAACGTCAGGTTGCTGCGTACCTGTTGACCCATGGTATTGGGCCAGACAATACCGGTGATCCGGCTAGGCCCATGGGTGTAGGAGATCAACTGGCCATCCAGGTCCAGCAGGCTGGTACGCTGGTTCGCACTGAGCCCCAACGGTTCGATACTGAACTGCACACTCAACTTGCCGCGCTGATCGAAGAAGGTTTCGCGAATCCGTTCGGCCAGCTCGAGCTGCTCGATCACGTCGGGGCGAATCAGGGAATGCCCGTGCTGGCCAGACTGCAACGCCTCAAGGTTGTCCTTGAGGAAGACCTTGAGATACTGATCATCAAACTGCTGCAGGCGCCCTTTGGGCCCGAAGAATGCTTCGAAGTCATCCAGTGAAGCATCAGGCGCCCTCACCACAAAGGGGTAACGGCCTGCCAGACGTTGCTGGAAGAAGCTGTACACCTCAGCATCCCAACGTCGCTCCAGTTCGCGCAATGCTTCAACGTTCAGCACCTGGGCTGTCTGGTCGGCAAGCTTTCTGACCTGGTGGTTGATCGGCTCCGGCAAACCTGTGGCAACACGTTGCAGGGTGCCAATCGGGTCCTGCCCGGTCATCGAGAAGCGCTGATGCACAGCTTGCAGTGCAGCCTTGCCGCGGTCCGGGCTGTCCTGTACGGCCTTGGCATAGTCCAGCACAGCCGATACGGCACCCAAGGTTTCGTCGTAGTAGCTCGGTTTGTCTCCTGTCACCTGCAACATAGCGCCCAGGCCTGCAAAAGCCCGCTGGATGGCCTGTGCTTGCTGTTGCTCGGGCTTGCCCGTTACTGGCAGCAACGAACCCGCCTCGCCCGGTGCCTCGACAACTGCAGGTGACGCAAGCGACGTGTTGTCCCTGACCGTATGCAGCAGCCGCTGCAACGGTGCTGCCGGGCCAGTCAACTGTTCCAGGACAGTGACACCATGGTCCAGATCACGGAAGTCCGCCACGGTGAAGGCGTTCAAGGCGCGACGCCAGCTGTCGACGTAATCGGCGCTGTAAAGGTTGTGCAGCCGTTCGGTCAGCGCCTCTCGATCAACGCTCGAATAATCGAGCTGGGCACGCTCCCCCAGCGCCCACTGATCGATCATCGCCATTTCAGCGAACCGCTGGCTGCGCGGTTCAAAGTACTCCCTGAAGCCTTTGGCTGTGAGCATGGGGGACAGCTGTACATCCTCCTCCCCATGCCCGGCCCCGAAAGATGGCTGATACACGACATCGAAGGCAGGGCCTACCTGGTGACGCAGGTTCAGGCCGGTGTGCAATTGCTCGTGAGCCTGTTGCTTCAGCCCCTCATAAACCCGCTGTGGCAAAGGCAATTTACGCAATGCCTGCTGCACTTCGCTGACACGCTCACGGTACTGCGGCAAATCGGTGTCAGCGTTGGCCAGGGCGTATTTCAAATGGTGCATGAGGTCTCGCTGCAACTGCCCCTGGCCAGGGAACGCCTTTTGCCATTGGCGCGCCATCCAGTCCTCCACCCATTCAGGCCGGCGACTGTGGCGGTCCTCGATCATCCGGTAAACCCTGAGCGCCGCCATTTGTTGCTCGCTGCCCGGCGGAGCTGCGTTCATGGCATCGATCACGCCGCTGGCCAAGGCCGGCAAAAAACGCCTGGACAACAAGCTGAGGTACGCTTCGTCAACCGTGGGGCCAATGTTGCGCCCTTGGTAAAGGCCAAGATCGGCAACCCCTGGCCATGCCACGCGATAGTCGCCAAACACCGCCACCGCATCGCGGATCTGGTCCAGTGGCGCCAACAGGTTGCGCCCGCTCGGGTCAAGGCGCTGATCGACCTGGTGATGGCTGTACTCCTGGCTTTTGGCGAGCACGCTGGCGGCCTTGGAGCCATTGATATCGAAATAGCGTTGCCAACTCGCCACGGCGATGCTGAACGCAAGGATGCCCACGCCCGAGCCGACCCACAGCAGTTGACGCTTGCTGCGCGCCACCCGAACGTTGTCGCCCGCCAGGCCGGCCTCCTGATAGATGACCCGCCTGAAGGCTTGCTGAATGAAGTAGGCCAATGCCTTGCCTTGTGCCTTGCCTTCACGCAGCGGAAGTTTCGTCTTGTAGGGCTGTGCGGCTTCACGGACAAAGGCATTGCGCATGTCGCCTTGCTGCATCACAGACGACCAATACACACCGCGTACCAGAGCAGGCGTGGAGTAACGGTCACTCACCAGGGTTTCGCGCAGAAATGCCAGCAGTATGGGGCGCAACCCGACCAGCTGCCCATACAGCGAAAACAGGCGCCCACACGGTGGTGCGTTCACCAGCACATCCAGTTGATCGATGAGCTGCTCCTGCAAACTGACGAGAAACCGACCGTAGTGCTCGTCATACTCATCCAGCCAGGCGTCGAACGCGTCAACCGCATCCAGTTTGAAGGTGAACCCCAACAGGTTTTCGCGCCTGGCGGCCGAAAGCTTGCTGTAGAACTGATCGAAGCCGTCCAGCAAATCGAATTTGCTCAGTACCACGTAGAGCGGCAAGCGCGAACCCAGGTGGCTGCTCACTTCGTACAGGCGGGTGCGCAACCTGTGGGCCAACGCAACGCGCTGCTCAGGCGTGCCATGCAGCAGTGCCGGCAAATCGACGACCAGCACCACGCCGTTAAGCGCTCGCTGGCTGCGATTGCGCAGTAGCCAGCCCAACAGGTGGTCCCACAACCTGGCCTGGGCCCCCGGCACAAAAGAGGACGCTGACTCAGCGGGAGCATCAGCTGCCGAGCCCGCCGCTGGCTGCTGGCGAATGAACGCACCGGGTGGGTCGATGAGCACAGCATCGTCGCTGACCCACCAGCCCACCGGATAGGCCAGCGCTTCAGTCTGTCGCCCTTGTGCCTGGACCTGATCGATACGCGTCAGGGTAAAACGCTGATCGGTGCAGTCGATGAAGCTGGTTTTACCGGCCTGTTCATCACCTATTACCAGGTACCAGGGCAGCCGGTACAAGGCACGTGGCCCACCGGCATTGTCAAGGTACCGGTCAAGCCCCTGGCTCAGCGCCTTCTCTTGCGCCTGCACCAACGGCAGCGTGCGATCTTGTTCGGCGGCCCGTGCCTGCCGGCGTTCCGCTTGCAATCGGCGAAAGCGTGTACGCAGCACCACCAGCCAGCCTATGAGCGGCACGAGCATGAGTACCAGGGTTGCCACGCTGCGGTGCGCCACACTGGCCAGTGGCTGTTGCTCACGCCACGTCCATTGCGGGCCGAGCCACCAAATGGCGACCAGCAGCAGCGTTGCCGTCAACCCAAGCAACAGCGGCAGCGCCAGGCCAATGCGCGTTACCCACGGCAAGCCCCAGCCTTTGAATTGCTTCCATATATGATTCATCGAGGCTCCTGGTCCTTGTGTTGATCAGCCAGCGCTGGAGCGACTGCGTACTGCTGAAGCCGCTGGAATACCTCTGGCTCCCACGCACTGGCGGTGGTTTGCTGCATCGTTCGGGCAACGCCGGCGCACAAGTCCTGGGCCAGCCAGGACACGCCCCGTGCGGCCAGCAAGTCGGCTGCGATCATGGTGGTATGGCAGCGGTCCCGAGGGGTACCCAGGTCCGCCTGCAGTGCTTGCAGCCTCAGCAGCACGGGCTCTACGCCGCCGCTGTCCAGTTGCCCGGCCAGTTCCTCGTGCAGGCCACCAAACGCGTGGGGTGCGGCCGCTTGGCCAGAAGGCCCTTGCGCGCCCTTGAGCCACGCCAGGCATTGGTCATCGACAAATACCAATCCGTCGCTGAAGCACAGCTGCTGAAGGGCCGGCATGCGCTGTACAAACCGGGCGGTCGCGCAACGGATGGCCTCAGCCACATCGCTCATCGCCAGCCGCGTGGCGACGGTTGCAGCCAGAAAGCTGCCACGAATCCAGTAGGGGCACGCCGCCACGCTCTTTTCGATGCGCTGAAGCAAGGCTGGGTCTATCGCTGTGCTGGCAATGGCCTCTTCATAGACCCGCGTGATATCCAGAGGCACCGCCATCAATTCTGTGCGGCTGCCTTGCCTGGCCGCAGGCGCCGCCTGAATGTGTGCCCACAAGCCAAAACGCCGCAACTGGTAGCCGGTTGGGTCGTAAGGATCCTGCTGGTTGATGAGTTCGGCCATGGCCAATATGGCGCGTCGTGTCTCACGTTCAGTGCCCATCGACACACGCGGCATGGGCGCGGCGATGACATCGGCCAGCGGCGCAGGCTTCACGCTTGCAGCCGGCGCCTTGGGCACGTCAACCTCGCCGGCACCGCTGACACGTTCAATGTGTTGGCACAGCAGGCGCTCCAGCCCATCGAGAACAGCAGCCTCCAGCTGTGCTGCGTGCTGTTGTTGCAGGTGTTTCAATGCCGCCTGCGCTGCTGCTGCATGGGCAGGGGTATAAGTGAAACGGTCGAGACGCGGCAGCGCCTCGGTCAAGCGGTTGATCACCAGCCCGACCAGCTTGCGCTTGGTCAGGAAACCTTTCGGCCCTGGCTTGGGGTGGGCGGGTTCCCAATAGCACTCGATCATGCGGGCCAGCAACGCCAAGGTATCTCCCCAACGCTCCCAGCAGCGGCTGCGTAACCAGGCGGCACTCAAGTGCGCGACGATTCGCAGGTGCTTGCATTGCTGGCTCAGGTACTGACAGGACGCCTCTTCGATGTAAACCCAGTCGATCATCGCCTCCTGCAGCCCGCCCAGCTTGACCATCTCCTGGTCGATTGCCTGGTAGGTTTCGTCCTCGACATCGAACAGCCCAGCCGGTACTGCGGGATCGATCGGCGCCAGCAGTCGCGTGAGCTTGCCCTCTGACACCTGCGCTACCACCGGCATGTGCTTCGCGCCTGGCTTATCAACGGGGTCAGCCCTTGTGCATCGAAGATCAACCCGTCGAGCTCGCTGTGCTCACTCACCACTTCGATGCGATGGGCACCAATCAGCTTCCTGATCTGCTCGATTGCCGGCAAACCCCGGCCGGCATCGATTACCTGCCCGTTCTCCATCACCTGCCAGGGTGTTTCACGGGTAGACCAGCCCTGCCCTGTCAGCCGTACCTTGACCCAGCTTGCCTCGATCGGGCGTTTGGCAATCAGTTGCAGCCGGGAGATGGCCTGGATGCAACTGATTGCCAGGTAAGCGGGTTCGTTACCCGATGCGATGGCAGGCGCTGATATCACGAGCGCTGAAACGCCGGCACCGTCATCGGTTCGGCTACCGATGTGAAACGTCAGGTCATCTGGCGTCCGCGCCGCTTCATTTGCCATCACGCGCAGCACGCTCGGGGCCTGCTGCTCTGGTGCAGACCACTGCCGTTCTGTCGTGTATGCCGGCGTGTTCGCAGCCTGGTCGAAACAGGCCAGTCGCTCGACGTTCGACACAATCCGTGAACAGTCCCGCGTGGGGCCTGCCAGTACCGGCTGCAAACAAAACAGCAACGAGAGACCGGCGCCATATACAGAACGGTTAATCATCCTGATTCACTCTCCAAAAACAGTACAAACGCCTATATGGCCGCGCCCACTTTCCTACAAACACATATCGGCTCACGCGCCAAAAAAACAGCCAACCAAAACAAAACCGGACGGAGACTAATACACAGCGACGACTGCATACAAACAAATATTTACTTACATCTTCATGCTCGACCAAAGAGCACTTCACCCTGCATGGTTTTTATAGGAACAAGGCAACTCACCCCGCCAGATAAACATATACAAGAAACTTCCTACAAGAGAAACAGCACATTAAACAACCCCCACAATTAAACATCCTACAAACCAACAGGGAGTTACGTACCGATGTCTAGAAATACGGGTTCTGTCGCGCCTAAAGAACGCGTCAATATCAAATACGTCCCCGCTACGAGCGATGAGCAGGCTGAGGTAGAGCTGCCCCACAAAATGCTGGTACTGGGCGACTTCGGCCTGGATGAAGACCGCGCGCTCGAAGACCGTCAGGTGATGCGTGTCGACAAACACACGTTCAACAGCGTGTTGAACGACGCCAACGTGAGCCTGGCGGTATCTGTGCCTTCCGTGCTCAGTGCCGCCCCGGATGCCGAGCTGGCGGTCCATCTGCAGTTCAGCTCCATTAACGATTTCGGGCCGGACCGAATCGCGCGGCAGGTCCCCGAGCTGAACAAGCTGCTGGAACTGCGCGAAGCGCTGGTCGCCCTGAAAGGCCCGCTTGGCAACGTCCCGGCCTTTCGCAAGCAACTGCAACACCTGCTGAACAACGAGCAAACCCGTAAACAGCTCGCACAAGAACTGGACCTGTTACCTGATGCACCAGAAAAAGACTGAGACAACGGAGCGTCCCCATGCCTAAGCCAAACACCACCACCGTCACCACAGACGCAACCCACGATACATTGGGCAATGGCACCTTGCTCGACCAGATCATGGCAGAAACCAAACTGGTACCTACGCAGGAGGGCTATCAGGTTGCCAGACAGGGCGTATCTGCCTTCATCGCCGAAATCCTCAAAAGCAATGACCCAGATCAACTGATCAACAAACACCGGGTCGATCAGATGATTGCAGAGGTTGACCGGGTTCTCGGCAAACAGATGGATGCCATTTTGCATCAACCCGAGTTCCAGCGGCTTGAGTCCTCATGGCGTAGCCTGAAACTTCTGGTCGACC
Source organism: Pseudomonas sp. NBRC 111133 (assembly GCF_001320605.1). Classification (NCBI taxonomy): domain Bacteria; kingdom Pseudomonadati; phylum Pseudomonadota; class Gammaproteobacteria; order Pseudomonadales; family Pseudomonadaceae; genus Pseudomonas; species Pseudomonas sp. NBRC 111133. Next base: position 81,721 of record NZ_BCBJ01000066.1, read on the forward strand.
GCACGAATTTCAGGGAGAACATCAAGCTTGAAATTTTGCACATCAGCAAAGAAGACTTGCTCGACGACTTCGAAAATGCCGCAGACATTACCTGCAGCGGCCTCTACAAACATGTTTACACCGCTGGGTACGGCCAGTTCGGGGGAGAGCCGGTTGCGGCCATGGTAGGTAACTACAACTTTGGCCCCGCCTCTGCGGACATCAAACTGTTGAGTTACATGGCCTCCGTAGGTGCCATGTCCCACGCGCCCTTCCTTGCCGCACCTTCCCCCGAGTTTTTCAACTTGAGCAGCTTTGAAGAGTTGCCCAACCTCAAGGAAATAAAAGACCTCTTCGCCGGCCCACGCCATGCCAAGTGGCGCGCTTTTCGCGAAAGCGAAGACGCTCGTCATGTCGCGCTGACCGGGCCACGCTTCATGCTGCGCTCCGCCTACCACCCGCAAGAAAAGCCAATCGAGAGTTTCAACTACAACGAAGACATAGCCGGGCGGCATGACCACTACCTGTGGGGCAATTCCGCCTTCCTGCTGGCCAGTTGCATCAACGACAGCTTCGCCCGCTACCGCTGGTGCCCGAACATCATCGGCCCGCAATCGGGTGGTGCGGTCGAAGACTTGCCAGTCCACCTGTACGAGTCACTGGGGCAATTGCAGGCCAAGATTCCTACCGAGGTGCTGATTTCCGATCGCAAGGAGTTCGAGCTCGCCGAAGAGGGCTTCATCGCCCTGACCATGCGTAAAGACAGCGACAATGCGGCGTTCTTCTCTGCCAACTCGGTGCAAAAACCCAAGAACTTCCCGAAAACCCCCGAAGGGTTGGAGGCACAGACCAACTACAAGCTGGGGACCCAGCTGCCCTACCTGTTCATCGTCAACCGGCTGGCCCACTACATCAAAGTGCTGCAACGCGAACAGATCGGCAGCTGGAAGGAACGCCGAGATCTTGAATCCGAGCTGAATAAGTGGATCAAGCAGTATGTCGCCGACCAGGAAAACCCGTCTGCCGATGTTCGCAGCCGCCGGCCGCTACGTGCCGCCCGCATTGAAGTCTCGGATGTTGCCGGTGACCCAGGCTGGTACCAGGTTTCGATCGCCGTGCGTCCGCACTTCAAGTACATGGGCGCCAACTTCGAGATCTCTCTGGTTGGGCGGCTCGATACGCAATGAGTGGTTTTTTTGAACGCTTGACGGTGGACCCTAGTTCCCGTCCCCAGGCCACTCGACAGGAAAGCGCTGCGGACACCTTCGCCACCATCAAGCGCCACCTCGAAACGCTGCTCAACGCCCGCCAGGGGTGCTCTCAGAGCAGTCCTGAGCTGGGCTTGCGTGACTTCAACGGGCATGACGTGAACCGCGGCGACTTGCTCTTACAAGTGAGCGCGGACATTCGCCGCACCCTTCAGCGCTTCGAACCACGCATCCAGATACGCACGCTCAAGGCAGTGCCCGATACCCATGCCCCGCTGGAGCTGCATTTCAGGCTCGATTGCCAGGTGCAGGTCAACAACCACGCAGAGCAGCTGCAACTCGAGCTGCTGGTCAACGGGCACAACCGCTACACCCGAGTGAGGTGACCGATGTCACTGAAAGACCGCTTCAGCGAAGAGCTGCGTTACCTGCACGAACTGGGGAACGACTTCGCCAAGGACAACCCACAACTTGCAAGGCTGCTTGGCACAGGTGCCAGTGACCCCGATGTCGAACGCCTGATGGAAGCCTTTGCATTCCTGACCGCCAAACTGCGGCTCAAACTGGAAGACGACCTGCCGGAGCTGACTCACCCCATGCTGCAGTTGTTGTGGCCCAATTACCTGCGGCCCCTGCCCAGCGCGACGATCATCCAGTTCACCCCGGTCAAGCAATCCCTTAGCCAGTCCCAGCACATTCCGAAGGGGTCGAGGTTGTGCTCGGAACCCGTGGACGGCGTAGCCTGCGAGTTCCGCACGTGCACTGCGGTGAGCATTCATCCGTTCAAGATCGACACGGTGAGTGCAACCCAGACACTCGACAACGCGGTGATAAGCATCGGCCTGCAGGCACTGGTCGACCGGCCACTGAACAGCCTGGGCTGCTCCAGCCTCGACTTTTACCTCAGCGGTGATGTCCGCACGGCCCGGACGTTGTACCTGTGGGTTTCTCAATACCTCAAGCACATCAACGTGATCGTCAAGGGTGAAGTTCGTCGGCTGCCGGCCGGCAGCATCTCCTTCCCGGGATTTAGCCCCGACGACGCCTTGCTGCCCTACCCACAAAACGTCTTTGATGGCTACCGGATCCTGCAGGAGTACTTTGTCTTCCCCCAGCGCTTCCACTTTTTCAGCGTCACCGGACTGGATCGAGCCTGGCCAGCGCATGACAGCCTGGCGGTAAACCTCGAGTTTCACTTCACGCGCCAGTTACCCGACACACTGCGTGTCAGCAACGCAGATTTCAGTTTGTTCTGCGCACCTGCAGTCAACTTGTTTCAGCACAGTGCCGAGCCCATCGACTTGTCCAGCGAGGACGCCTTGGTCCCACTAAAACCCAAGGGAGCGGAGCCACACGGTTACGAAATTTTCAGTGTCGACCAGGTCATCAGCACGCGAACGACGACCGACGGGAGTGTCGGTGAGCACCTGCGAACGTTTCGGCCCTTCGAATCGTTCGCCCATGAAATCGAGCACGCTCAAGGACGCACTGCGCTGTATTACCGCTACCAGTTGGAGGCGTGCCTGCGCGGCGATGGCGTCACGCACCGCATCGCGTTCGTTCGTGCCGATGCCAACAGCTATATCGGCGAGCTGGAAACCGCATCCATCGACCTGACGTGCACCAATCGAGACCTGCCGCTGGCGTTGGGCATCGGTGACATCAACGTGCGTACCGAGTTTACGCCGCCACTGGCCACCTACACCAACATCTGCAAGCCCACCCGCCCTTGTCGCCCGGTGCTGGACGGCCAGTTGCAATGGGCATTGATTTCCAACATGTCGCTCAACTACCTGTCCCTGCTCTCGATCGAGCCGCTCAAAGCGGTGATCCGCGCCTATGACTTCGTCGCCCTGCACGATATCCAGCAGGCGCGTACCACCCAGAAGCGCCTGGACGGCATGCGCGACATTCATACACAGCCTATGGACTGGCTAATCAAGGGGCAACCCATTCGCGGCCTGCACACCCGGCTGAAGCTGGACCAGGCCGCCTTCCTCTGCGAAGGCGACCTGTACCTGTTCAGTTGCGTGCTTGCCCACTTCTTTGCCTTGTACGCCAGCATCAATTCCTTCCATCAGCTGGAAGTGATCAACATCACCAACAACGAGCACTACACATGGCCAATACAGACCGGCAAACAACCGCTGATCTAGCCGACAGACTGCTCACCGAGGCGCACCAGTACAACTTCTTCCAGTTGCTGGAGCGGCTGCATGGGCTGCATGGCGACGATCTGGAACCCCGTTGGCCTGACGAGGCTACCCGGTTGCGCGTGCGTCTGGCCTGTGACCCACGGCTGACCTTTCCCGTATCGGATGTTTACAAAGCCCAACGCATGCCCGACGAAGAGGCGCGCTACCAGGTCGTCGCCACGTTCCTCGGGTTACACGGTACCGATTCACCCTTGCCCACCTATTACCTGGAGCAGGTGGCCTATGAACATGCGCAAGGCAGCGGTGTACGGCCGGCATTCTTCGACTTTTTCAATCACTACCTGCTCAGCCTGTTACACCGCAGCTGGCGCAAATACCGGTATTACATCCGCTTCCAGCCGGGCGCCCGTGACGGGTTCTCGCAGTACGTTTTTGCCCTGCTGGGGCTTAATGACAAGCAACTGCGGGGAGATACGGCACTGCCCTGGAGCCGCCTGCTCAGTTTTGCCGGGGTCATCGCCAGCCGCAGCCGTGCGCCTGGCACCGTGGCCGGCATCATTGCGCACTGCTTCGACCTCAAGCATGTGCAGATCCGCGAATTCGAAACGCGCTCGGTACCCACTGCGGCCGGGCAACGCGTAAGCCTGGGGCGCGCCAACGGCCTGCTGGGCAGTACGTTCATGATCGGCAGCCGTACACGCACACGCAGCAGCAAGTTCACCATCGTGATCAGCGAACTCGACCAGACGCAGCTGCTGGACCTGCTCCCCAGCGGCATCAACTTCGGCCGTTTGCGTGCACTGATCGACGTTCTGCTGCGTGACGGCCTTGCCTACGACCTGGAGCTGCGCCTGAAGCAGAACGCGTTGTCACCCTTCTGCTTGCACCGCAGCAAAGGCGCCTACCTGGGCTGGACCAGCTTCATCGACGACCGGCATGGCCAGAACAGTCCCGTTGTACGGTTCAGGGGGCGCTCATGAACACATTGACCGTGAGCATCATCAACCTGGACCAACTGCGACATGGCGTTATTGCCAGGCACCGATTCGATTGCAAGGGCGGAACCATTGGCAGCGCACAGACAAGCTGGCGACTCGACGACCCTAATCAGAGCGTTGCGCCCATCCACTGCGAGATCCGCTGGATAGAAGGCAGCTTCTGTGTGATCGATCATTGCCAGCGCACCTATCTGAATGGCAGCACCACCAGCCTGGGTGCACACCCACCCAGACGCCTGCTTGAAGGCGACCAGCTTCGTGTGGGTGCTTATCGGCTACAGGTTCAGTACGCCCAGGACCCCGCCACCATGCGTTCGCTGGAGGACATGTTCTATCCGGATCAGGGGGTAATCGACCGCCTGATAGCCGAAGAAACAGCAACCCCTTGGCCGATCGAACCCTCTGCTACCCAACCGGCTGCCGAGATCTACTCGGCCTTCGAGCCCGCCATGGGCAACGATCCCTTGGCAGCGTTGGATGCAGCCGCTGAGTCGGTGGCTTCCCCGTCGAGCCCGCTGCTGCGGCTGATTGCCGGAGAGCGCCCATGACCCGCCAACCGTTGCTGGTCGCGGCCCTGCTGGTTGCAATGTTCGGGGGTGCCGGCTGCACCTCGTTAAGCAGGATGAGCCAAGTTGCCATGGACCACACGTTGCCCATCGGGCAGCCGAAGGATCATCCGACCGAAGTTGCGTTCAGCATCAACGCGAGCCCTACCCTCAATGGTAATCCGAACAGCCTTGAGGTAGCGGCCGAAGAACAGCACAGCACCCTGGAGCCCAGCCCCTACGCCGTAACCCTGAGTGCGGGCGACCCTTATGCACTGACGGAAAAGATCGTGACCCTGCTGGAATACCTGCACGAGCAGTTTCCAGCCATGTCCCCCATCGAGGTGGATGAGGAAGGCAACGATGACCCAGCTCGCTCTCCTCTGGAAGAGAGCACCCCCGGTAGCTACGACGACCCGACCGTAACGTTGACCTTGCCGCACACCACAACCATGGCCTCGGAACCCGTCGCCACGCCGATTGCCATCAAGATCCTGCAGCTGCGCGACGACTCGCTACTGCGCAACACCGTGTACCAGTTGCTGGACCAGGACCCGGCCAAAGCCCTGCGCAGTACCTACATCCGTGATGACGATTACCTGCTGCGCCCTGGCCAGTTCAAGTACATCCCGTTCGAACCCATCCATGCCGAAACCCGTTTCGTGGCGGTGATTGCCGACTACCGAGGCCTTGAGGACGCCAGCTGGCGGCAAGTGCTGCGCATTCCGCCGCGTGGCCGCCAGATCATGCTGTCGGTGTTGGTCAACGACACGCACATCGTGCTCAAGGAAGAAGACTGATGGCACGTCTACTCCCCTTTGCCCTTCCCGCTTACTCACGCTGACATGGAGTGTCCATGAGTTCACGCAATCCCGTTCTTTGGCCAGAAGGCCTGTTCGTAAAACCACAGCATTTCCAGCAAGCAGCCCGGGCGGGTGAAGCAGCCCTCCACCAGCGCCTTGCCAGCCTGAACGCAGCCTTCTACGGCTTTAGCGAGCTACAGCTGAACGACGAGTACCTAAGCCTGGGCAAGATCGCTATCACCCGGGCGCGGGGCGTGATGCCGGACGGCACCGTGTTTGACATCCCCGCCGACCTGCCACCGCCGCCGCCGCTGGAAATCGACGGCGACGCGTGCAAGGACAGCGAGGTGTATCTGTGCCTGCCGCTGCGCACCGAGGGCGGCTGCGAAGTGAGCTGGCCCGACACTGCCGCCAACTACCGCTACACCGCCCAGCCACAGGAGATCAAGGACACCCACTCTGCGAACGGTGACCTGGTACAGGTAGACCTTGCCATGCCCAACCTGCAGCTAAAACGCAAGGCTGAAGACAGCAGTGCCTACACACGCCTGGCCATGACACGCATCCTGGAGCGGCGCCCTGACGGCAGCCTGCAACTGGACGAAACCTTCTACCCCACCAGCGTGTCAGTGCGGGCGGTGCCGGCACTGCAGCGGTTTCTTGACGAAATGACCAACACCCTGCGCGAGCGAGCGCGAGGCCTTGCCAAGCGTATTGGCGCCTCGGGCCAGTCCGGTATCGCCGACATTCGCGACTTCAACCTGCTGCAGGCCATGAACCGCTGGTGGCCGTGCTTTCAGCACCTGGCTCGGCAAGCGCAAACGCACCCCGAGCAGCTTTACCTGTGCATGAGCCAGGCCTGCGGCGAGTTTGTCACGTTCACCGACGAAAGCAGGCTCCCGCAAGATTACCCCGCATACCACCACACAGCGCTGCGCACTTCGTTCAAGCCGCTGGAAGACACTTTGCGCCGCGCCCTGAGCACCGTCCTGCAGCCGCGCGCCATTTCACTGCCGTTGGTGAACGAAGCGTTCGGTGTGATGACGACCAGGCTGGAAGACCGCCGTCTGATCGACGAAGCCGACTTCATCCTTGCCGTGCGCGCCGACCTGCCACCGCAGGTGTTGCGCCAGATGTTCATCCAGAAAGCCAAGATCACCTCACTGGAGTCGCTGTACGACCTGGTGCCGCTGCAACTGCCGGGCATCCCCTTGTTGCTTTTGCCGGTGGCGCCGCGCGACCTGCCTTTCCACGCGGGCTTCAGTTACTTCGAGGTGAACAGGCGCGACCCGGCCTGGGCGTGCATGGCCGAGGCCAATGGCTTTGGTCTCCACATCGCGGGCGAATTCCCCGGCCTCGAACTGCAGTTCTGGGCGATCAGGAGTCAGTGAGATGGCAAATGACACGACTACCCCCACCGATGCAACAAACGCTGAAGTCAGTCAGCTGAATGCAAACCTTAAACCATCAGTACCCGACCACCAGGCCGCGCCGGCCAATGGGCAAGCCTCTGCGCAAAAGCCTGAGCCTGTGTATGAAGGCTATCCCGCCGACCCGCAGTTTCAGCTGCGGGGCGGGTTCGCCAACCTGATGCTGGATGCAGCATCACCGCTGTTTGGCCTGGTCATACGCCTGCGTACGCTGGACGAATTGCCAAATATCAAAGATGTGCACCAGCAAGTGCGCAACCAGATCGACAACATTCAGGAAGAAATGCGCCAGCACGGGTACGAGCCCGCTCAGCTGCTGGCGTATACCTACGGCCTGTGCCTGTTCATCGACGAAGCCGTCATGGAGCGGCCCTGGGGCAAAAGCAGTTGCTGGAGCCAGGAACCCTTACTGAGCATCTTCCACGACGAGACCTGGGGCGGAGAAAAGATCTTCACCGTGATCTCGCGCCTGATGCAGGAGCCCAAGCGTTATCAGGACGTGCTGGAGTTCATGTACTTCGCCCTTTGCCTTGGGCTGAGGGGCAAATATGCGCTGGCGCCGAAAGGCGAAGAAACCGTCACTGCACTGATTCACCAACTGCACGGGATCATCCGCGAACTGCGTGGCCCCACCCCTGAAGAAGTCTGCGACCCCTACACCAATGTGGCCCCACGCAACTTCCGCATGAACCGGCAATGGCCCTGGTGGAGCCCTTTGGTGATTTCCGCCATCGCCATGGCCGTGGCCTACGGCATCTACAGCTACCGGTTGCACCTGATTACCACAGAAGTACTGGAGTCGCTCAACGCCATCCTGCAGCAGTAGGCGAAGGCTACATGCACCCACCGAATTCACCCCATTAGCGAGGCATCTGCCTCATTGAAAAGCCCATCGTTTTCGATGGCCACGCCACCTGTGGTGTGCGTGTTAATCCACATGGACGCAGGAGAAACTGCCATGCCAACACCCGCTTACATCAAGATCGAAGGCAAGACCCAAGGCAACATCACCGCAGGTGCATTCACGTCCGACTCCGTCGGCAATGTGTTCGTTGAGGGCCATGAAGACGAAATTCTGGTGCAGGAAATCAAGCACCAGGTAACTGTCCCGACCGATCCGCAAAGTGGCCAGCCTGCCGGTCAAAGGGTGCATAAGCCCTTCGTTTTCACCAGTTCATTGAACAAGGCCACACCACTGATGTACCAGGCCCTGGCCAGCGGCGAAATGCTGCCGACCGTTGAAGTGAACTGGTACCGCACCTCAGTGGAAGGCAAGCAGGAGCACTTCTTCACCACCATGCTGGAGGACGCCACCATCGTGGACATCAATACCGTCCTTCCGCATGCCCAGAATCAGAAAAACGAGCATTACACGCAGCTTGTCGAAGTGGCCCTGTCATACCGCAAGATCTCATGGACACATGTGACCGCAGGTACCGAAGGCTCTGACGATTGGCGTAAACCGATCGCCTGATCTAACGGAAAAGCCCGGGCAGTCATGGTCTGCCTGGGCACTTCGAAGTCTCAGACGACGGACAAGAACTGCTTATGCCCAGCCAATCTGACTTGCGATACAGCCTCCAGCCCCTCGTTGGCAACGCTGAGTTCGAAGTGGTGTCATTCAAGCTCGAAGAAGCGCTCAGCCAACCATTTACGTTGACCCTGGAGCTGATCAGCTTCGAACACGACATCGACTTCGGCCACCTGCTCGACAAACCCGTGCTCTTCACCATCTGGCAGGGTGAACGCCCTGTACGGTACGTACACGGCCTGGTCAGCCGCTTCAGCCAGGGCGAGAGTGGCTTCTGCCGTACCTACTACCATGCCTTGGTCGAGCCCCAACTGGCCCGCGCCAGGCTGCGCTCGAACTGGCGCATCTTCCAGCACAAGACCGCCCCGCAAATTCTCGAACTGATGCTCAAGCGTCAAGGTATCGTCCAGTATCAATTCGGCACCGGTTTCGACTACCACGTCCGGGAATTCTGCGTACAGGCTGGCGAAACCGATCTCGACTTCTTTGCCCGCATCGCTGCTGAAGAAGGCATGGTCTATCGGTTTGAGCACACTGAAAAGCAGCACAAACTGATCATCACCGACCGGCTGCTCACATTGGGGCATATCGAGTGCGACACAGCCCATGGCGAGGACGATGACGAAGGCTTCGTCGAGGGTAACAAACCAGCCAGACCTTCCACCGTGCTGTACCACGCCAACAGCGGGGGCATCCGACACACCCCTTGTCTGCAATACTTGCGCTACAGCGAACACGTGCGAACCGCACGCCAGGTTCAGCGCGAGTACACCTTCACCCACCCGGCCTATCGCCAGGAACATCGGGCCTCGGGGCCCCATCTGGAACACCAGTCCACAGACTATGAGTGCTTCGACTACCCCGGCCGCTACAAACGCGATGCCGTCGGCAAGCCGTTCACCGAAAACCGCATCACCGCCCTGCGCCACGACGTGCGCATTGCCGAAGTCCGAGGCGACGATGTACGCCTGCAACCGGGCCTGAGTTTCACCCTGACCGGCCACCCCCGGGAAGACCTGAATGTGCACTGGCGGGCAAGCACGGTCACCCACGAAGGTAGCCAGTTCACCAGCTTGCAGGAAGAGTCGGCCGGTGCCGACCAAGGCACACGCTACGAACAAAAAGCGCTACTGGTGCCAGGCCGAACTGAATGGCGCCCTGCCCCGCTGCCCAGGCCACGGGTTGATGGCCCCCACATGGCGACCGTTGTCGGGCCGCCAGGTGAGGAAATCTATTGCGATGAGTGGGGCCGGGTGAAGGTCAGCTTCCCCTGGGACCGCGAAAGCCAGGACAACGCGTTCAGTTCATGCTGGGTACGGGTATCCCAAGGCTGGGCCGGCGGTAGCTGGGGCTCGATGGCTATCCCGCGTGTCGGCCAGGACGTGATCATCCATTACGTCAACGGCGACCCTGACCAGCCAATGATCACCGGGCGCACCTACTGCGGTGACCAGCTACCGCCTTACGACCTGCCCCGGCACAAGACCCGCATGACCATCAAAAGCCAGACCCACAAGGGGGATGGTTTCAATGAACTGCGTTTTGAAGATGAACTGGGCCAGGAAGAGGTGTTCATCCATGCCCAGAAAGACCAGAACAACGTGGTCAAGCACGACGAGACGACACAGGTCGGCAATGATCGCCATGAACAGGTCAGTAACGACGAAACCATTCTGATCGGCCGTGACCGCACGGAAACGGTTGGCAATGATGAGCGCGTCTCCATTGGCCAGGATGCCGCGCTCGATATAGGTCGCAACCAGACCATCAATATTGCCAAGGACCGCGTTGAAACCATCGGTAATCACCGCCACGACCGGATCACCGCCAATCACCACACCCTTATCGGCGGTAACCTCTATCAACAGGTCGAAGGGCTTGCAGCGCTTGAAGCCCGCGAGGAAATCCGCAGGCGAACACGCCGCTATGAGCTTCGCACGGCGGAAGCGGTGATCATCCAGGGGCCAGGGGGCGCCATCCGGATCGACGAGACAGGCATCACACTGGACAGCCCGACGATTCGCATCAACGGCCAGATGCTCAAGTCTGCAGACGGGGCAACCAACCCCTTCTCAATCAGCGGCACGCCGGTCACTGGCAAACCTCTGGAGCGCCAGTGCGGGCGCCGCGCCGATGGCACCTGCGCCATGCCCGACTGCCGCTGTATGCGAGGGCCAGGCCAATGATTACAACAACCACCCTCTCACAACCGAGCGAGCACTTCGGGAAGAACGCTCGCTTTCTGCTGCTCGAAAGCCGCGTGATCGAGCACTGGGCCTACCGGCCTATAACCCAAATACTTGCCAATGGTGAGCTGGTACCCGCCTATGCCCCTTCGGTACTTGAGCTTATCAATGATGTCAGCCTGAACACCCAGCATGCGTGGCTGTGGAGGCGCAGCGCTCTGGACGAACGCCATGACTTCGGCCCGTTGCTGGTAGCTGTGTCAGATGCACCAGAACTGCTTGCCCATGCAATCGCTACCTGGATGCCCGTTGGTGGCGTCATTGCGCTGGATGCCGACATTGGGCTTGCCCAGTTGGCAGACCATTTCACCAGCCTTGTGCAAATCTCGCTTCCGGATCAGGGGCTGGCCACTTTCCAGTTCAACCCGGACCACCTGGCGGCCTGGCTGGATGCACTGGATGAAGAGCATCGAAACGAATGGCTTGGGCCTGTGACTTCGTTGGCCTGGCGAGTCAACTGGGGACCCGCTCACGCGTGGAAATCACTCAAACGCAGCCCGACCCCTGCACGTTCCTTTTCGCAAGCCCCGCTCTCACTTGGCAGGCTTGAACTTGAGCGGCTGCAAGCAGGCATGCACGAGCATTTCGTGCTCACGTTGGCACACGAGGTGGTAGCCCTGCCACAGCACGCCACCCACACATTGGCCAACATCAGGCAATGGATTGAGAGCCTGCTGCCACAACTGAAAGCCCTCAACTTTCGCGATGAGGAGGTCGCTGGAGAGTTCATCAGGCTGATTGCCAGGCACATGTGGCTCATGACCGATGACCAGGCCGGGAAGATCTACACCAACCTCGAGGAGTCTCCACAGGGCCGCCTCTACGAACTGCACGCCTTGGTCGAGAGCAAGGAATCCAACCATGAATGACAACAGTGTCAGCAGCGCCACCTCCGGCCCTGCCTGCAGCGCACGCGTCCCCATTCTGCCCATTCGCTATGCCATCGTGCCGCGCACCGCTGACGCGCCCGCCTGCCGTTACGCCGAATCATGCTTCAACCTGGAACAAGGCTTCGCCCCGCTGCAGCACTCTGCCTATACCCTCCGCGCACTGCGCCCGGGTTATGTCTACGTGTTCATGAAAGGCACTCTGGGCCAGAAGCTGGTCATCCATGAGTACGTTGGCGCGGGCCTCTACAAGGAACTGCTCTACAAAGGGCTGGATGGCTACCACCGGCGTGACCGCTATCTGTCCAGCCGCCCCATGGGCTGGGTGTGGGCCGACACCTGCCCCGATACCGCCAGGGAGGTGTGGATCGGCTACAGCCCGCACCTGCGGACCAACGCCATGACCGCCCGCATCACCGGCTCGTCCGCCCTGCTCAAACGGCACATGCGCCGGCTGGACATGGCCGAACTGATAGCCGGCAATCGGGCACCCTCGACCCAGCCCCATGTCTTGCCGGTCAGTGCCCTGCAAACCTGGGTCGAAGACTTCAAGCCCACCGAGCGGCGCATGCCGCTGAGCTGGAGCAGCGACCCGATCACCGACACCTTGCCCATCGGCAACCTCGTCGCCGTGGCCCGGCACTATCCCTGGACCCAACCCAAAGTGCCAGTGGTGGTCGCGCTCGCCGACGCCGAGGGCATGGCCCTGGACCTGAGTCTGTCGGTATCGGCTTACCAGCACCAATTGCGCGACCTGATGCCCGCCGAGCAGCTGCAACACACCAAACCCGCCCAACCACCCGAGCACGAACGCGTGCCGGCGTGCTTCCAGCTGGATGCCGAACAGTTGAGCACGCAGAGCCGTGATTTTCACCATCGCAACCTGGTGGCCATGCTGCTGAACAAGACTCTGGAGAGTATGTATCCGGCCGACGCTGCCTCGCCCGAACTCGCCGCGTTCCGGCTGGGCACGGAACGCCGGGGCCCCGCCCTGTCGCCCGCCGAGTCACATTTTCAGGCCCTCACCCACAAGGATTACTCCCCCCACGGTGCGCGCCTGGCACAGCGCCTCGATCTGGACAAATACCGGCGCTTCCTCGCCGAGCGCGACGCGCTGGGACGCCGGATGGCCGCCCTGCGCAACCAGGCCTTGCACGCCAGCAACGACCATGACGCCTGGCTGGCGACGGCCGAGCCCGAGCATATCGACAACCCCTACAGCCTGGCCGCCGCCCTGGCCTGCTACGACCGCGACGAAATCGTGTCCGCCCGTGGCCTGGAAATCTCCCTGGCGCTGCTGATCCACCCGATGGGCCAACCGACGCCGGGCGCCGAAGAACTGGATCGGCGTTTCAAACGCCTGGAGCAGTGGCTGGACCGGGACGACAGCCCGCTGTACACCGCCCTGGCGCCGTTCAACCCGTTCAAGGACAAGGCCGATTCGATCGGCAGCCTGTTCGGCGCCAGCGACAACGTGATCGAAGGGTTGGCCGGTCGCTTCCCGGCCATGGCCGACATCACCGACCTCACCGCCCAGTCGGTCAATACCGTGGTGCTCAAGCGCCTGCGCGGGCAAACCCGCTGGGACGCCAGCCATGGCCTGCGCCAGCAGGTGTTGTTGGCGGCGCGTGAAGCGAATGCCGAGAAAGCGCTGGGGCTGTTGGCAGCGCGCTACCGAGTCACCGAGCAGGCCATCAAGAACAATCCGTTCAGCCAGGAGGTGGAGAAGTACCTGAAGAATGGCATGGCGCAGGTTGAGGAGATAAAGCAGTTGCGCATTTCGGGGAGCCGGACGGTCTCGATCGAAATGACCACCACAGCACGGGTGAAGCCCAACTTTCTCGGGATGCTCACCTCGGGTGGAGGCGGAGGTTTGAACGCGGGGATGCTGTGGTACAACATCCTATCGCTCCAGACGGCCTACAACAGCCTGCAGAAAAGCAATGCCCCGGAATACACGTTGGGTTTTGCTTCGTCGATTTTCGGGGTGATCGGTGCAGCAGCGGCGACGCTGGTCAGCGTAAGGGCGACGCAGAAGGCCGTCATGCTGCGGTTAAGTTCGACAGCACCGGGCATGGCGTTTGGCAACGGAATTATCAAGTTCTTAAGTAGCAACCTGTTCGCGCGGTTAGGCGGATACCCGGCAATAGTATTTAGCTTGTTTTCTGATCTCTCCAAGGCTGGGCGTCAGAGGTCGAATGGCAATCGAGCGGCTGCCGACTACACCGTGACTGGTAGCTTAACCATGGCTGTTGGTTCCGCTGTCGTCCTTGAAGCAGGACTTGCCGTTGCCGGCGCGACATCAGTTGTGCCGTTCGCCGGCTGGGCCGCAGCTGCCCTTGTCCTCGTAGGTGTAGCAATCATTGCAGGAGGTCTTTATTTAAACGCCAAGGCACACGAGCACCTTCACAGCCCAATTGAGCTTTGGGCAGCACGCGGTATCTTCGGCAATCGCATCAATGATGGAGAGGCACGTCCCGACATCACCTTGGACTATGAGAAGAAACTCCCTGCTTTCGCCTCGCTACAAACTGAAGTCAAAGCTTGGCACAACGAGCATTACGGACCCAAGCTACTATCTGCCGAGCAGGCCCTGTCACTGGGTATAACTGACGTTGACACGAAATGGCATCTAAATAATCACTGGTCCCTACCAAACTGGACCGCTATCACACACAATGAAGTAGCCACACCTCAACCAACCGTTGAGTTCACCGTGCTGCTGCCTGGCTTTAGGTTAGGCGTAAGTGAATGGTCAGGAAGCTTGAGTTCCCTCCGTGACGACCAAGGAATGGACGTATTCCCAGTCGCCCCAACGGGCCACATCGTAAATGCCGGCCTGGTTCTGCATTTCAAAAACACGTTAGTCAACCAGAAACATGTCTCATTACATCTAGGCTACAGCGCCAATCAAGGCCTGAACGAAGACAATGAGACCCAATCAATATTTCGTCTGGAGCGCTGATTATGGCAACCACCTGGGTATTCAATTCAACGTCAGACTCTGGGCACAAACCTGCAATTGGGGGACAACTGGCAAGCGTATCCGAGAATACTTTATGCCTACGAAACCCTTGGGTAACAGACTCAGTCTTCATGGGGAAATTGTACTGCGCAATGACTCTCGCATTGATGATCGGCTTTTACCCTTACTTACTATCGAGCGAAGCCTGGAACCCACACATTTTCAGCCCGACCTTTATAACCAGCGTCGCAATTGGACCGTTCATATTCCTTCCTTTTTTATTTTATCGTATATATTTCATAAAACGCTTATCAAGCTTCTGCCTCAACCGCTCAACTCAAAAAATCTACTACCGACGTTTGAGCAAAGTATTAGTCTTTGAGTGGAGCAACACCGGCGGTGGCCTTTTCAAACGCACCGAATATGGTGGTTCATCCTTCAGCACCAGCTACGCCCTCGCCTTCGCTCCGCGCCGAGCAGACGGTAGCCTCCACCAAAAAGACTGCCTCTGGGTCGACAGCAACGAGCCCACCGAACCCGGCGTCAGACACGTCGCCGAAGTCTGGGAATACCTGCGCCACTTCATGGCCCACGGCCCCGACAAACTCCCCCCTCCCGGCGAACCCAACTGGTGGCACAAGCCCCTGCATGCCATCTGCCTAACCCCGGCTGAAGCCTGGCGCCACTACGCCCCCTGGCGAACCGGCGAACCCGGTGAAATGCAGGGCAAGAAAAACTGGCAACTGCCCTTCTGGGCCGTGCTGTTCCCCTACAACCTCACCGTCGCCATCTGCTGGTACGGCATCTGCCGCCTGTTCAACGTTCGAGCCGCGCCACCGCCCCCTGCCGCCTTCGAAGAAGCCCCTGCTAAATTCAACAAAAGGAAACGCAAATGAGACCCATCGTATTGGTAGGCCATCGCCACAGCTGCCCGATCCATGGCGAAGGCACGGTGCAAAACGGTGCAAGTGCAACCTTCGTAGACGGCAGAGCCGTGGCGCGCGTGGGCGACCGCATCAGTTGTGGCGCCGTCATCGAAACGAGCGCAGCTTGCACGATCATCGAGGGCCAGCCCGCAGCAAGGGAGGGGGGCACCACCAGCCATGGCGGCACGCTAGTCGAGGGTGACCCGGGTTGGCTCATAGACTGACAACGACTATCAGCACGTTAGCCAATCTGTTTTTCACCTCGCAACCGTTCGATAACCGAACAGTAGCCCGTCTCGTGAATTGACGCTGCCATCTTCACTGCGCACCATGCACCGGCCTTGCGTGCCCCCCTGCCTGGGAACCGGCCACGTACCTGTCGTACCGCAGCTGAATACAATTTCAAGAAACGAGCCGTTTATGAACCACTCCAAGATCACCCCCGCCGATCGAACCCGGATGCACCCGGGTTCGATCGGCGACAAGCTTCGCGGCGCGTTCGGCGTCGGCAAAACCCGTTGGGGCATGCTTGCCCTGGTGTTCTTCGCCACCACCCTGAACTACATCGACCGTGCCGCGCTCGGCATCATGCAACCCGTGCTGGCCAAGGAAATGAGCTGGACGGCGATGGACTACGCCAACATCAACTTCTGGTTCCAGGTCGGTTACGCGATCGGCTTCCTGCTGCAGGGCCGGCTGATCGACAAGGTGGGGGTAAAACGCGCCTTCTTCTTCGCCGTGCTGCTGTGGAGCCTGGCCACCGGTGCTCACGGCCTGGCGACTTCGGCCGCCGGCTTCATGGTCTGCCGCTTCATCCTGGGCCTGACCGAGGCCGCCAACTACCCGGCCTGCGTCAAGACTGTACGGCTGTGGTTCCCGGCGGGTGAGAGGGCGATTGCCACCGGGCTGTTCAACGCCGGCACCAACGTCGGCGCCATGGTTACCCCGGCCCTGCTACCGCTGATTCTGGCCGTGTGGGGCTGGCAGGCCGCATTCATCGCCATGGGCAGCCTGGGCCTGGTGTGGGTGGTGCTGTGGCTGCTGAAGTACTACAACCCTGAAGACCACCCCAGCGTGCGACAAAGCGAGGTGCAGTACATCCAGCAGGATGACGAACCCGAGCCGACCCGCGTGCCGTTCAGCCGCATCCTGCGCCTACGCGGGACCTGGGCTTTTGCGGTGGCCTATGCGATTACCGCGCCGGTGTTCTGGTTCTACCTGTATTGGCTGCCGCCGTTTCTTAACCAGCAGTACAGCCTGGGCATCAACGTGACCCAGATGGGTATCCCGCTGATTATCATCTGGCTGACGGCGGACGTTGGCAGCATCGGCGGCGGCATTCTGTCGTCGTGGCTGATCGGACGCGGCGTGCGTGCCACGACGGCGCGGCTGGTATCCATGTTGATCTTTGCCTGCACCATGCTCAGCGTCATCTTTGCCGCCAACGCCAGTGGCCTGTGGGTGGCGGTGGCGGCCATCTCGCTGGCGGTGGGCGCGCACCAAGCGTGGACGGCGAATATCTGGAGCCTGGTGATGGACTACACGCCAAGGCACCTGGTGAGCACGGTGTTCGGCTTTGGCAGCATGTGTGCGGCAATTGGCGGCATGTTCATGACACAGATCGTCGGTAGCGTGCTGACCGCTACCCACAACAACTATGCCGTGCTGTTTACCATGATTCCGGCCATGTACTTCCTGGCGCTGGTGTGGATGTACTTCATGGCACCGCGCAAGGTCGAAAGCGCCTGAGTGCGCTAGTCACTTTCCTCTACGGGGCCCTTGCGGGCCCTTTTTTTGGTCTGGTGATCAGGCCATGACAGCGCGCCGTCGGTGTGAGCGCGCCGCCTGTTCGAAGTCAGACTGTGGCCAACACAGCCTTGGCCTTCTCCAGCGCCATACGCGCGCGCTGTTCGCCGCTGATGCCTTGTTCCAGCAACTGCCGCGTGGGAATTTCCAGGCTTAGCGGTACGTTCGACGGCAAGGCGCGCAGCAAGCCTGCAAGGTCGGCATCACCCTCGCCCGGGAAGCGTCGCTCGTTACGTGCCTGGCGCAGGATCTCGTCCATGTCGGCCGGTACCGGGCCGGCAACGTCGCACAGCTGGGCATAGCGCATGCGCTGCGGCGCCAGTTGCGCCAGGTCGCCCAGTGAAGACCGGGAGCGGTTGAAATGGAACGCGTCCACCAGCACACAGCCGTTGGCGCGGTCGGCGTTGGCTACCACCCGCATGGCCTGGCGCAGGTCACGTACGTCGGTCCAAGGCATGAATTCCAGGTGCGGGTGAATGCCATAGCCCGCCGCCAGCTCACACAGGGCTGCAAAACGCTCGGTCAGGCGTGCTTCATCGGGGTCGTTGCCAGCCACCAGCAGTTCAGTGCCACCCAGTTCGGCGCCCACCGCAAGAATCGGTTCGAAATCAGCCACACATGTCCCCGGCTTCAGGCGCAGGATTTCCAGGTCGAGCACCTTGATGCCGGTGTCACGCAGGCGCGCCTGGGTCTGCCGGCGCAACTCGGTATCAGCCACCAGCGGGAAGTGCTGCTCCTGCTCGGTGGCGGGCACCAGGCGCAGGCCAACGTGGCTATAACCGGCACGGGCTGCCGCCTCGACCATTTCTGGCGGGGACAGTTCGAGTACCGTCAGGGCGGCAAGGGAGAAAATACGGTCAGTCATTTATCGTCACCAAAAGCGTAGAGGTTGCGTCAGGCGATGTGCTCGGGCGCGCAGGCCCGGCCCGTTTCCGCCGCCTGGCGGATCGCTTCGATCAGCGCCAGCGTGCGGCCACCGTCGGCGGCATCGATCAGCGGTGCCTGTTCGCCCCGGGCAACCCGCACGAAGTGCTGCAACTGCAGGGTCAAGGCCTCGCCGGCGGGAATGCTCTCCTCGCTTTGAAGCAGCGGTGTGTGCCAGCCCGAGCCCGCCTCGGCGTAGTGCCAGCGCTTGAGCTGGGGAATGCTCAGCGCCCCTTGAGTGCCGGCCAGCAGGTAGCACGGCTGGCCATCCTGACGCGGATACACCGGGCTTTCGCCAGCGTCCAGCTCCCAGCTCCACGGCGCCGCCACCGCGTCGGAGCCGGTCAGGCTACCCAGTGCGCCGTTGGCGAACTGCAGCAGCACCGCCGCGCTGTCTTCGTTGGCAAACCCACGTACATCGTTACGGGTGAATGCCTGCACCTGTACCACCTCGCCGCACAGATGGCGCAGCAGGTCGAGGTCGTGGATCAGGTTGGTCAGCAGGAAGCCGGCGCCCGGTTCGCGGCGCCATGGGGTTTCGAAATAGCTGTCGGGTTTTTGCAGCTGCCACAGCGCGGTGACATTGATCAACCGGCCCAGCTTGCCGTCGGCAATCACCTGATGGGCCTTGGCGATCAGCGGGTTGTGCCGTCGGTGATGGCCGACCAATACGGGTACGCCACAACGGCGCGATGCTTCCACCAATGCGCGAACCTCATCCAGGTGCACGCCCACCGGTTTTTCGACCAGCACCGGCACGCCGGCTTCGACGCAATCCAGGGCGGTCGCCACATGCAGGTTGTTCGGGTTGGCGACAATTACTGCCTCGGGGCGTGCGCGCTCCAGCATCTGCCGGTGGTCGGCAAAACAGGGCACGCCGCATTCGGCGGCAAAAGCCTCGGCCTGCGGGCCGGGGTCGGCCACCGCACACAGCTGGGCGTGTGGCACATTGCGCAAGTGCTGATAGTGCTGGCGGCCCATGATGCCGGCGCCGATCAAGGCAATACGAAGGGGTGCGTTCAACAGCCTGTCCTCTTGTCATTGTTGTTGTATGAATTATGAAATTCGATTCCACAATTCATACAACACAATTTAGAACCAAGTTCAGCTTTTCAGAAGAACCCGCAGGACAAGCTGTTCGGTAATCGACCGGAAATGCGCGTCAGGCAAACAATTCGCTTGCCCGGCTGGCCGCCGACAGCTCTTGTGCAGCAGCCAGCAGTAGCGGCGCCAGCTCTGCCAGGCGGCTTTGCGCCATCCGTGCACTGGGCCCGGCAATGCTCAATACGCCGATCACCTCGTCAGTGTGCGGGCGGCGCACCACGGCAGCCAGGGCCGAGGTGCCGATGGCCGAGGTTTCCTCGACCCAGGCATAACCACGCTCGCGGGCACGGTGCAGGTAGGCGAGCAGCTCGTCGGTGGAGCGCGGTGCGTTGGGGCCGAACTGCGCAGGGTCGGCAATACCTTGGCGCAACACCATCTGCAGCGCCTGCTCATCGTCCAGGCTGGCCAGCCAGGCATGCCCGGACGCGGTGTAGAACAGCGGCGCATCGCGGCCCATGTCCGGGTCGTAGCGCAGCCCGGAACGGGCGCCCTGAGACTTGGCGATCCAGGTCTGGCGGGCACCGTCGATCACGCCAAGGCGCACCAGCTCACCGCTGTCCTGGGCCAGGCGGTCGAGAATCGGCTGGATGATGTCGGCACCGTTGCTCGACAGGTAGCGAAACCCCAAGGCCACCAGTTTGGCCGACAGTTGGTAACGGCTGTTGTCGCGGTTCTGCCGCACGTAGCCCAGCCGCACCAGCTCGGTGAGCATGCGGTGGGCGGCGCTTTTGGGAATGTCCAGGCGCTCGGCCAGGGTTTGCAACGGCAGCCCCCGGGGTTCGCCGGTAAGGGTTTCTACAAGACTGAAGGCGCGTTCGATCTGACTACCAGCCATGACTACAGGTCCCTGATTTTTTTGCGGATTCTAGAAGATGATTCCATATGAGCGATAGCGGCCGCAGCGAAGTCGCGCTGAAGTGTCCGGTTATCGCCCAGTTGTTGCCTGCCCGGGCTGCCACGCCCTTGCGGGTAAAGGCGCTGCTGATAAAAATATGGAACCTTGTTCTAATAAATATACAGGAATGCCGCGATGCCCTCAGCTGCTCTGGATACCGAATACGATGTACTGGTCATAGGCTCCGGCGCCGCCGGGCTCGCTGCGGCCGTGACGGCGGCCTGGCATGGGCAGAGGGTGATCGTGGTAGAGAAGGAGCCCGTGTTTGGCGGTGCCACCGCCTGGTCCGGCGGCTGGGCGTGGGTGCCACGTAACCCGCTGGCACAGCGGGCCGGCATCGTGGAGGACATCGAGCAGCCGCGAACTTACCTGCGCCATGAACTGGGGACGCACTACAACGCCGAGCGCGTCGATGCCTTTCTTGAGGCTTGCCCGCACATGGTGGCGTTTTTCGAGAAGCATACGGCGTTGCAGTTTGCCGATGGCAACGGCATCCCGGACATGCATGGCGACACACCGGGCGCAGCCCAGGGCGGGCACCAGGTGATCGCCGCACCTTATGATGCCCGCGAGGTAGGTGCCTTGCTGCCACGCCTGCGCAAGACCCTGCGCGAAACCTCGTTCATGGGCATGCCGATCATGGCCGGTGCCGACCTAGCAGCCTTCCTCAACATGACCCGTTCGCCCAAGGCACTGTTGCACGTGTGCAAGCGATTTGGCCGCCACCTGTATCACCTGGCGCGGTATGGTCGGGCGATGCACCTGGTCAACGGCGTGGCACTGGTGGCGCGGCTGGCCAAATCGGCACAGGACCTGGGTGTGCACCTGCAGGAGTCGGCGCCGGCCAAAAGCCTGCTGGTCGAAGATGGCCGGGTGTGCGGGGCTCGGGTGGCCACACCGCAGGGCGAGCGGCAGATCCGTGCCAAGGCAGTAGTGCTTGCAGCAGGTGGCTTCCCCAACGACAGCGCCCGGCGCCAGCAGCTGTTCCCGCGCGATGCCAGCGGCCACGACAACCTGGCCCTGCCGCCACAGGGGTGTTCCGGTGACGGGCTGCGCCTTGGCGAGGCGGCCGGCGGCGTGGTGGCCACCGACCTGAAATCGCCGGTGGCCTGGGCGCCGGTTTCGCGCGTGCCGCACCGCGATGGCAGCATCGGCCACTTCCCGCACATCATCGAGCGCGGCAAGCCGGGCATCATCGGCGTGCTGGCCAACGGCAAGCGCTTTGTCAATGAAGCGCATGGCTATTACGACTATGTGTCGGCCATGGTCGCGGCAGTGCCGCAGGGTGAAGAAGTGTGCTCGTGGCTGGTGTGCGATCATCGCTTCTTGCGCCGATTTGGCCTGGGCCATGCCCGCCCGGCACCGCTGCCGGTGTGGCCGCATGTGCGCAGCGGTTATCTCAAGCGGGGTGTCACGCTTGAAGCGCTGGCGGACGCCTGTGGCATTGAGCCGGCCGGGTTGCGCGCCACGGTCAGCGACTTCAACAAACATGCACGAAATGGCCAGGACCCGGCATTTGGCCGTGGCTCCACGCCGTTCAACCGCAAACAGGGCGACCCACAGCACAAGGGCCCCAACCCGTGTGTGGCGCCCATCGAACACGGGCCGTTCTATGCGGTGAAGGTGCAGCCTGGCTGCTTTGGTACCTTTGCCGGGTTGCGCACCGACGGCAGTGCCCGGGTGCTGGATGAAGCCGGGCAACCCATCACAGGCCTGTATGCGGCGGGTACCGACATGGCCAGCGTGTTTGGTGGCTGGTACCCGTCGGGCGGCATCAACCTGGGGCCAGCGCTGACCTTTGGCTATGTGGCCGGCCGGCACATTGCCGGGGTGCAGGCGTATGAGTGAGGTACGCCGAAAGGTTTGAGCCGGCCATCAGATCGAGCGCCGCCCGCGCGGCGCCTCGCGATCTGTGCTCGCTCCTACGTTTGTTTCGGGCCAGTTACGCCTATGGCAGACGCGCGCGACCGCCTTGTTTATCGGCGCTACATCGCCATGCGCCAAGGTGTTCGCGCGCAAAAACACAGAATTAATTGGCCCGAAACAAACGTAGGAGCGAGCACAGATCGCGATGCGCCGTGCGGACGGCGCTCGGTCTCGCAGACACTTCAAACCTTAAGGCGTAAAGCGCTGTGTCCAGCAAATGAACACCCGAAAAACCGGCATGTGTTCAGTATGTGAACACCCCCCCACCACAAGCCCGGCATTTTGCACCCGCACCGCGTTGGCATGCCCCCTGCAACAAGCATCCGTGAACACAACAACACACAGGATGCTTTGCGTGAATACCTTACTGCCCAACGAACTCTGGAATGAGCGGCTGTTCACCGGTACCTGGGTACCCGGCGAACTGCCCGCTACCGCAATCACCTCACCCGGCAATGGCCAGGCACTGGGTACCTTGGCCAACGCCGGGGCCAGGCAGGTAGAGCAAAGTGCCCGCGTGGCCGCCACGGCCCAGCGCGGCTGGTATGCCCTGCCCTACGATGAACGCGCCAAAGTCCTGCGCAAGGCCGCCGCCATCGCCGAGCAGTACCAGGCCGAAATCGCCGACTGGATCGTCCGTGAAAGCGGCTCCACTCAGGCCAAGGCCGGCTTTGAAGCGTCCATCACCCTCAAGTCGCTGCACGAAGCCTGTGCCCTGCCCTCGCGCAGCCAGGGCGAAGTACTGCCGTCCAGCGCCGGCCGCCTGAGCATCGCCCGGCGCCGTCCGTTAGGTGTGATCGGGGTGATTTCGCCGTTCAATTTCCCGCTGTACCTGGCCATGCGCGCGGTTGCCCCGGCACTGGCCACGGGCAATGCGGTCGTGCTCAAGCCCGACCCGCGCACCGCTGTGTGTGGCGGCCATGTCATTGCCCGCATTTTCGAGCTGGCCGGTTTGCCGGCGGGCGTGCTGCATGTGCTGCCGGGCGGCGCAGAAGCCGGTGCTGCACTTACCGCGTCACCCAGCGTGGCAATGATCCAGTTCACCGGCTCTACCGCAGCCGGCCGCAAGGTTGGCGAGGCCGCCGGGCGCCACCTGAAAAAGGTCTCGCTGGAACTCGGTGGCAAGAACTCGCTGATCATCCTCGACGATGCCGACCTGGACCTGGCCATCGCCAACGCTACCTGGGGGGTGTACCTGCACCAAGGACAGATCTGCATGTCGACCGGCCGGGTACTGGTGCAACGCGGCATTTATGACGCCTTCGTCGAACGCCTGGTGGCCAAGGCACGCAGCCTGACCGTGGGTGACCCGGCCAGTGGCCAGGTTCATCTGGGCCCGCTGATCAACGCCGCTCAGCGCGACAACGCCTTGCGTATCGTCGAGGCCGCACACGCTGCCGGTGCGACGCTGGCAACCGGTGGTTCGGCAGACGGGCTGTTCTTCCAGCCGACCGTGCTCAGCGACGTTCAACGTGACAACCCGGCGTTTCATGAAGAGATCTTCGGCCCCGTGGCCGTGGTGGTGCCGTTCGACACTGACGCGCAGGCGGTGGACCTGGCCAACGACACCGACTACGGCCTGAGCGCTGCCATTTTGTCGCGCGACACTGGCCGTGCCCTGCGCCTGGGCGAGCAACTGCGCACCGGGCTGCTGCACATCAACGACCAGACCGTCAACGACGAGGTCATCAACCCCTTCGGCGGCGTCGGTGCATCCGGCAATGGCACCAGCATCGGTGGCGCCGCCAACTGGGAAGAGTTCACCCAATGGCAATGGCTGACCCTCAAGGGCGAAGCACCTGCCTACCCCCTGTAACCCCGGAGAACAATAACAATGACAACCCCTCTTATGCGCCCCATTCAGGCTGCCGTTACCCGTGGCAAAGGCGCCCCCTTCGTGCTGGAGCAGGCACGCATTCGTGCACCGCAAGGTGACGAGGTGCTGGTACGCATCGTGGCCACAGGCATGTGCCACACCGACATGATCGTGCGCGATCAGTATTACCCCGTGCCGCTGCCAGCGGTACTCGGCCACGAGGGCTCGGGTATCGTCGAGGCGGTTGGCCCGCTGGTGCAGAACCTGGCCGTGGGCGACCATGTGGTGATGACCTACGGCTACTGCGGCCACTGCCTGGCCTGCGACGCCGGCCAGGCGGCCTACTGCCAGGACTTTTTCGGGCGCAACTTCAGTGGCGCCGGCCCCGAAGGCGAGCATGCCCTGCAGGACGAACAGGGCCACGCCCTGAATGACCACTTCTTCGCCCAGTCGTCGTTCGCCACCTACGCACTGGGGCGTGAGAACAACACCGTACGCGTGCCCAAGGAAGCCCCCATCGAGCTGCTCGGCCCGCTGGGCTGCGGCATCCAGACCGGTGCAGGTGCGGTGATCAATTCGCTGAAAGTCACGCCCGGCAGCGCCTTTGCCGCTTTTGGCGGTGGTGCGGTAGGCCTTTCGGCCGTGCTGGCCGCACAAGTGGCAGGCGCCGCCACCATCATCGCGGTCGACGTGGTGCCTTCGCGCCTGGCCCTGGCGCTGGAGTTGGGCGCCACCCATGTGGTCAACAGCCGCGAGGCCGACCCGGTCGCCGCCATCCGTGAAATCACCGGTGGCGGTGTGCAATTTGCACTGGAGTCCACCGGGCGCCCGGAAGTGCTGCGCCAGGCCGTGGATGCCCTTGGCAGCCGGGGCGCGCTGGGGGTGGTGGGCGCACCGCCGCTGGGCACCACCGCGCAATTCGACGTCAACGACCTGTTGCTGGGCGGCAAGGTCATTCGCGGCATCGTTGAGGGTGACAGCGTGCCGAAGAAGTTCATCCCCGAGCTGGTCAACCTGTACCTGCAAGGCCGCTTCGCCTTCGACAAGCTGGTGCGCTTCTACGACTTCGAGCAGATCAACCAGGCCGCCGAGGACAGCGAGAAAGGCCTGACCCTCAAGCCGATCATCCGCATCCAGAAATAAACCCTCAGGGGGCAGCCACGCGCTGCCCTCACCCCATAACAAGAACAAGGGAAACCCTGACATGACACGACTCTCCAGCCCTGCCTGGGGCGCGCTGGCCTGCGCGCTGGTTTCGGCCAAAGCCCTGGCCGTAGATGTGAATGCCGGTGACTACACCGCGCTGCCGCCAGGTACCAACGTCGCCGCCTGGTACCAGCAGTTCAGCCGCGCCGACCGCTTCAAGGGCGACGGCGCGCCCGACGCCACACACAACACCCGCCTGCGCGCCAACATCAGCATCCTGCGCCTGATTCACTTCACCGAAATCGGCGGCATAACGGTAGACCCGCAAATACTCCTGCCCTTCGGCCATGTCTACGACGTGAAGGTGGGCGGGCAGCCGCTGGGCAGCAACAGCGGCATGGCCGACCCGATCATCGGCGCCACGTTCTGGCTGGTGAACCAGCCGGGTGTGGGTGCCAGTGGCCGCTACTTCGGCATCACCCCGCTGCTGTACCTGCCATGGGGGCAGTATGACCGCGACGCCGGTGTGAACCTGGGCGAAAACCGCTGGAAAGGCGACCTGCAACTGGGCTGGGTGGAGCCGCTGTGGGGCCGCTGGTCGATGGAGTGGTATGCCGATGCCGTGCTCTACGGCAGCAATGACAAGGCCGGCAGCGGCAGCCAGACCTTGCGCCAAAACCCGACCTATCAGCTGCAGACCAACCTGCGCTATGACTTCAACCCGGCCCAGCGCCTGGCCTTGGGCTTCTCAGCCAGCGAGGGTGGCAAGCAGCACCTGTCAGGCGACTACACCGGGCAGAAGACCGAAGTGCAGCAAGTGCGCCTGGAGTTCCAGCAGATGGTCGGCAAGACCGTACAACTGAGCGGCCAGCTGACCCACGACACCCGCGTGATCGGCGGTTTCCAGGAAGACACCGGGGTCAACCTGCGAGCGCTGTTGCTGTTCTGATTGGCCCGCCAGCCTTGACGCGCTGCTGGCAGCGGCGCAACGCGCGCAGTCAGTAGCGTGCCGTCAACCCTCACAAGGTGTACCCATGGATCGCCTACAACTCCAGCTGCACAGCGCCCGCCAGCAGTTTGCCGACGGTTTGCCATTGCCCGCCGGGCTACTGCCCGAGCCTATCGAGCGCTCGTGGGAGCGTTCCAGGGCTGCCGGGCTCAGCCCCTGGCAGCCACGCCTGGCGCGCGGGCAACTGGATGTGCAGGCACTGACCGACGCAGACACCCAGCTGGCCGCCTGCGTGCAGCCCGAGCTGGAGCGCTTGTGGGAGCTGATTGGCGATTCCCACTGGATGCTGTTTTGCGTCAACCCGGAAAACCGTATTGTGCAAACGCGCAAGCCGGGCGGTATCGACAGCCCGCTGTCGGCCCTGCACGCCGGGCGCAGGGTCAGCGAGGTGGACGTCGGCACCACTGCCCCGGCCTGTACGCTGATGGACGGCCTGCCGGCCATCGTGGCCGGCAACCAGCATTACCTGCAGGAGTTTGCTCGGTTTTTCTGCGTCAGCGTGCCGCTGCGCGGGGTGAATGGCGAGTTGCTGGGGGCGCTGGACCTGACCGGTATCGGCACCCGTAATGCCGGGACCATGCTCGAACGCCTCAAGCATGCGGCGCTGGCCACCGAGAACAACTTTTTCCACGCGTTGCCGGGCTGCCGCATCCTGGAACTGCAACACGACCCCAGGCTGCTTGGCTCGCCGCTGCAGGCGTTGCTGGCCGTGCAAGACGATGGCACGGTGTACGCGGCCAACCGCGCCGCGCAACAATTGCTGGGGGTACCCGACTACCGCCCTGAGGGGCTGACCCTGGAGCACCTGTTTGACCGCCCCGGCCACAACGGCCTCGACGGTTCGCCGCAGTTGCTGGCCCTGGCCGATGGCTCACGCCTGTATGGTCGGCTGTTGGCGCAACCTGCGGCCAAAACTCGGCCACTTCGGCCCAGCCACACGCCGCTGGGCAGCGATCGGCGGGTTAATGCCCGCTTCGAAGACGCCTGCAAGGCCGTGACCGGTAACTTGCCGGTGCTGATCACCGGGCCAACCGGTTGCGGCAAGGAAGTGTTCGCCAAAGCCCTGCATGCCCACTGCTGCCCTCAGGCCCCGTTCGTTGCGATCAACTGCGCGGCCCTGCCCGAAAGCCTGATCGAAGCTGAGCTGTTCGGCTATACCGAAGGCAGCTTCACAGGCGCCCGCAAAGGCGGTGCCATGGGCCTGCTGGAGTCGGCCGGGGACGGGATCCTGCTGCTCGACGAAATTGGCGACATGCCGCTGGCCCTGCAAAGCCGGTTGCTGCGGGCACTGCAGGAACGGCAGGTCACCCGCATTGGCAGCACCACAGCATCGCCCTTCAACGCCCACATTGTCGCAGCCACACACAAAGACCTTGGCGCGCTGGTAGCCAACGGTGGTTTTCGCGAAGACCTGTTCTACCGCCTGGACGGCCTGCGTGTCAGCCTGCCCGGTCTGGAGCAGCGCTTGGATAAACAACAACTGATCGAAGCCTTCTTCCAGCGTCCGGGCTTTGCGCCGCTGCAGGCCGAGGCCAGGCGCCGGCTGCTGGCCTACCACTGGCCGGGCAACCTGCGGCAACTGGAGAACGTGGCGCGGCTGGTCGGGGTGCTGGCCGCGGGTGAGCCCAGCATAGGCGTGCAGCACCTGCCAGAAGACCTGCAAGGCCAGCCGGTCGCGCCGCCGCGCTCGCTTTCAGAAGCCACCCACGACGTGATCGAGCGCGCTTTGCTGGCCCATGAGGGCAATGTCAGTGCTGCCGCCAAGGCGCTGGGTATTTCCCGTACCACCTTGTACAAGCGCCTGGGTTCGCGCTAGCACTCAGGCCGGGCAGCGCATCTGCGCCAGCCAGTACGGCACATCCACCTCGTCGATCTGCTCGGCACGCAGGAACCGCTCGGCATACTGGCGGTACACCCCGCTGCTGAGGAACAGCGCCAGCAGTTGCCCGTCGATGTGCCGGTCACGGGCCATGAACACCAGGATCTTCACCGATTCGGACAACGTCTTCGGCGGCTTGTAAGGCCGGTCGGCCGCCGTCAGTGCTTCAAATATGTCGGCAATGGCCATTACCCGCTCGGCAATGCCCAGGTCATGCTCACCCAGCCGGCGTGGGTAGCCGCTGCCATCCAGCTTTTCATGGTGGTTGCCGGCGATGGCCGGTACGCGTCTCATCTGACGCGGAAACGGCAGCGAGCTGAGCATGATGATGGTTTGCACGATGTGCTCGTTGATCTTGAAACGCTCCTCGTCATTCAGCGTGCCGCGCCGGATCGACAGGTTATACAGCTCGCCGTGGTTGCTGGCGTGGGCTGGCAGGCGCATGTCGAAGCCCCATCGGTTGCACGGGTCGCCCTTAGTCACCGGGGGCTTGCGTTCGCCCCAGGGCACCCGATGCTCGGGGCGGTCGGCCAGCAGCGGTTCGTCTACCGGCAGCACGGGTTGCGGCACGCCGGAATAGCGCTGCGCCTCATCGCGGGAGATACCCAGGCGGTTGTCGAAGTGGCGCCGCCAGCGCTGCTGGCTGATCTGCTGCAGGCGTTCGATATCGGCATCCTGCATGAACTCGCCGCCGATGTTAGCCTGGGCGACAAAGGCGAAGTCATCCTGCAGCCGGGCCTGGCTATGGGCTAGCGCGGTTTGCAGCACCTTCGGGTCGGCGCCGCTGGCCAGACCTTGCCAGTAGGCCAGTTCGGCATCACGCCACAGCACTTCAAACCGCATGCGTATTTCATGGATACGGTTGTACAGGGTCTCCAGCTTGGTCGCCTTGTCCACCACGTACTCCGGGCTGGTGACCTTGCCGCAGTCGTGCAGCCAGGCCGCTACGCGAAATTCGTAGCGTTCGGCTTCAGTCATGCTGAAGCTGGCATAGGGGCCGCTGTCGGCGGCCACCACCTGGTCCAGCAGCATCTGCGCCAGTTGCGGCACACGCTCGCAGTGGCCACCGGTGTAGGGGCTTTTGGCATCGATGGCGTCAGCCAGCAACTTGATCATGGCATCCATCAGGCGTTGCTGGGCTTCGGCCAGCTGGCGTGTCTCGATGGCCACTGCCGCCACGCCAGATAGCTCTTCGACAAATTGCCGGAACGGTTGGCCCAGCTGGTCGCGCGCCTGCGCTTCATCCAGTTGCAGCACCAGAATGCCCAGCAGCGCCTGGCTACGGTCTTTCAGCACCACGGCCTGGCTGCGCTCGTCCAGGCCGAGGGCCTGCGTCACCGCTGCGGCCAGCGTGCGCCGGGCGCCCTCATCCACGGCAAGCTCGCCGGGGTACTGCTCACCCCGGCAGGCGGCGGCCAGGCGCAGCAGCGCGTGCTCGGCGTCGAACAAATACACCACACCGGCCTCGACACCGGCAGCGTGCACCAGGTGAGCCAGGACGCCGTCGAGCATACGCGCCAGGTCACGCTCGCGGCTGAGCGTGAGGGTAATGGCCTGGAAACCGCGAATGGTGCCGGCCATGCGGCTCAATACATGGCTCAGCTCTCGTACTTCGGACACCTGCGATTTCACCCCCACTTCGCGGCTGAAATCAAAGTTGGCCAAGCCCTGCACCTGTTCAGCCAGCACCTTCAGCGGGCGGACGATACGCCGGCCGAGCACACCGCCAAGTACCAGCAGCACGGCCATCAACGCCAAGGTCCAGAGCAACTGCTCGAACAACACCTGGCGCGCACCGGCCAGCAGTTCATGGCCTGGCACGGCAATCAACACCTGCAGATCCTGCCCGGCCAGGCTGGTCAGCGGAATGCGCATGCCATACCAGGTCTGGCCGTCCACCTGATACGGCTGTGCCTGCGTGCCTGACGGCAGGTCAGCGTACAGGTGCTGCAGGCTTGCAATGTTCAGCTCGCTGATGCGCGACAGGCGCACGCCCTGCCCTTCACGCACGATCACCCGCTGCAAGTCCGGGTAGGCCACAACATTGCCCTGGTCGTCGAGCACGGCAATTTCGGTGCCGGGGGTGATGCGCAAGCCCTGGGTTTCGCTGGCCAGGTCGTTGACCGAAACATCCATGCCTATCACCGTTTCTCCGTCAACGCTGCGCTGTGCCAGGGTCAGGCCGATTTCACGGGTAGTGAAGAACACGTACGGCGGCGTCAGCACAGTGGCGGGCTGCGCACTGGCTTCGGCAAACCACGGGCGTGTACGCGGGTCGTAGCGGTATTCGGGTTTGGCCTGGGCCTGCAACAGGTTCAACGCCTGGTCGTAGTAGCGCCACTCGCCCTGCACTACCCCGCCCTCGCCACGGCTGACACGCTGCACCAGAAACGCCGTGCCCGGCGGCGCGGCGAAGCGCTGCAGCAACTGCGGGTCACGCAGCCGGCGCACCAACAGGAAATCGCCGCTGGGGTAGCCCATGTAGGCGGCACTGAGCATGCGGTTGGCATTCAGCGTTTCGACCAGTTGCGGCAGCCGTTCCAGGCGCTGCGCCTGGGTATGCGCAGCAGGGTTGTGAGCTAGCAGGCGGATGCTGCTTTGCACCGGGTCGATCAGGCGCCGGGCGCGCTCGTCGATAGTCTTGCCCACCTGCTGGGCTGTATCGCCGGCGGCGGCCACCAGGGTCTGGCGGATACCGCGATAGCCCTGCCAGGCCAGCGCGGCACCCAGCAACAGCATGCCCAGCACGATGGCCAGCGCCACCAGCCATTGCAGTGAAATGCCACGCCAGGTCCTCCCGGTATCACGACCCGTCGACACGCAGCCCATCCCAGGTACTCCATGTGAGGCAAATTGAGGGAGCAGCCAGGACGATCATGCGGGCCGAAGCCATTCGCAGGCAGCGAGATGGGCCGAATGGTGGCCAATAGCCCTGGCCCATCTTGACAGGAGTGTAGAGTGCGGCTGGGGGTTCTGCCGGTTTGGCAGAAAAAAATAACGTGGCGGGTCATAATCCCGTCAGGTAGACGCGCGCTGCTCCAGCATCACCAGCGCGCCGACATCACCTTGCAGCGCCAGTGCCGGCCCTTTCGCGGGTAAGACCGTGCAATGGCCGGCAGAGGCTCTCAGCCTCTCAGGCACGATTCAAAGCCCAAGGCACACATACTTGAGCTCCAGGTAGTCCTCGATCCCGTAACGCGAGCCTTCCCGGCCCAAGCCCGACGCCTTCACCCCACCAAACGGCGCGACCTCGGTCGCCACCCCACCGACGTTAACCCCGACCATGCCGTACTCCAGCGCTTCGGACACGCGCCAGATGCGCCCGACGTCCCGGGCATACAGGTAGCAGGCCAGCCCGAACTCGGTGTCATTGGCCTGGGCAATCACCTCCTCCTCGCTGCTGAAGCGGAAGATCGGCGCTACCGGCCCGAAGATTTCCTCACGCGCTACACGCATGTCCGGTGTGACATCCGCCAGCAAGGTCGGCTCGAAGAAGGCCTCGCCCAAGGCATGCCGATGCCCACCCGCCACCACCCTCGCTCCGGCCTCCACAGCCTCGCCCACCAGCCGCTCGACACCACTGGCCGCACGTCCATCGATCATCGGCCCGACCTGTGTGCCAGGCGCATCACCCTGCCCGACTACCAATTCCCCCACCCGTTCGGCAAACCGCGCCACGAAACGCGCGTAGATGCCGTCCTGGATGTAGAAGCGGTTGGCGCACACGCAGGTCTGCCCGCTGTTACGGAACTTGGCGATCAGCGCACCTTCCACCGCCTTTTCCAGGTCGGCATCGTCGAACACGATGAACGGGGCGTTGCCACCCAGCTCCATGGTCACCTTCTTCACCGTCGCCGCCGACTGCTGCAACAACTGGATGCCGATGGGCGTCGAGCCGGTGAATGACAGCTTGCGCACCGTCGGACTGGCCGTCAGCTCGCCGCCGATGGCTGCCGAGTCACCGGTGACCACGCTGAGGACACCCGCCGGAATGCCGGCACGCTCGGCCAGCACACACAGCGCCAGCGCACTGAATGGCGTTTGCGAAGCGGGCTTGAGCACCAGCGTGCAGCCAGCCGCCAGGGCCGGCGCCGCCTTGCGCGTGATCATCGCTGCCGGGAAGTTCCACGGCGTGATGGCCGCGCAGACGCCGATCGGCTCTTTGGTCACGATCAAGCGCCGGTCACGGTTCGGTGAAGGGATCACATCGCCATAGATGCGCTTGCCTTCCTCGGCATAAAACTCCACATAAGCCGCGGCAAAGGCAATTTCGCCACGGGATTCTGCCAATGGCTTGCCTTGTTCAGCGGTCATGATGCGCGCCAGGTCTTCCTGATGGGCAAGGATTTCGCGGAACCAGGCTTGCAGCCGGGCTGCGCGCTCCTTGGCGGTCAGTGCCCGCCACACCGGCAAGGCGCGCTCGGCGGCGGCGATGGCGCGGCGGGTCTCATCTGTGCCCATGCGCGGCACATGGCCGAGTACTTCGCCTGTGGCCGGGTTGGTCACGGCAATGCGCTGGCCGCTGTCTGCGGCCAGCCATTGTCCATCGATATAGCAAACTTCACGCAGCAGATCACGATCGGCAAGGTTCATGTCGATTGGCTCGTTCGAAGGATGAAAAAGATGGGGCCGGACCGCACCCCACCTGAGGTGAATCAGCGTTTGGCCTGCAGGGCCTTGTCGCGGATCTGGCTGAGGGTCATGCGCGGGGTCAGGGCTTCAGGGTCGACCTGCACGTCGATCAGCGCCGGCTTGCCGGACGCCTGGCAACGCTCGAAAGCGGCGGCGAAGTCCTCAGTGCGAGTGACCGTTTCACCGTGCAGCCCATAGGCGCGCGCCAGGGCGGCAAAGTCCGGGTTATGCAGTTCGGTGCCAGACACCCGGCCCGGGTAAGTACGCTCCTGGTGCATGCGGATGGTGCCGTACATGCCGTTGTTGACCACCACCGTGATCACCCGGGCGTCGTAGTGCACCGCCGTGGCCAGCTCCTGGCCATTCATCAGGAAACAACCGTCGCCGGCAAACGCCACTACCGTGCGCTGCGGGTAGGTCAACTTGGCTGCTACTGCTGCCGGCACGCCGTACCCCATGGAGCCGTTGGTAGGCCCCAGCAGCGTACGGAATACACGGTGTTGGTAGCCACGGTGCACCCAGCCGGTGTAGTTACCGGCACCGCAGGTAAGGATGCTATCGGCCGGCAAGGTCTTGTTCAGCCAGGCGATGACTTCGCTCATCTGCACATCACCCGGCGAACGCGGGGTTTCGAAGTTGCCCCGGTAGCCGCAGTTCAGGCTGGCGACCCAGTCGGTGAACGCCGCCGGGCGCACGGCGGGCAAGGTGGCGGCCTGGTTCAGGAAGCTGGCCGGGCCGGCATTGATGCCCAGGGTCGGTTGGTAGACGCGGCCAATTTCCTCGGCGCTGGCGTGCACATGCACCAGTGCCTGTTTCGGTGTCGGGATGTCGACCAGCGCGTAACCGCCCGTGGTCATTTCGCCCAGACGTGCGCCTACCACGATCAACAGGTCAGATTGCTTCACTGCATCGACCAATACCGGGCCGGCAGCCAGGCCAAGGTCGCCGGCATAGTGCGGGTCGGTGTTGTCGAACAGGTCCTGGCAGCGGAATGACGCCGCCAGCGGCAAATGCTGCGCCTGCACGAAGCGCTTCAGGTCGGCCACCGCCTGGTCGTTCCAGCCACCGCCACCGGCAATCACCAATGGCCGCTGGGCCTTGGCCAGAAGCGCCTGCAGTTCGCCCAGCGCCTGCGGCGCCGGGGCAGCTTCGACACGCTGGGCCGGGCGGGCATCGGCCACTTGTACCAAGTCCGTCAGCATGTCTTCCGGCAAGGCGATCACCACCGGCCCGGGGCGGCCGCTGATGGCGCGCTGGAAGGCCTGGTTGACCAGTTCGGGAATGCGTGCGGCATCGTCGATCTGCACAACCCACTTGGCCATCTGGCCGAACATGCGCCGGTAATCCACTTCCTGGAAGGCTTCGCGCTCGATCTGGTCGCGGGCCACCTGGCCAATGAACAGCAGCATCGGCGTGGAGTCCTGGAAGGCGGTGTGCACACCCACCGAGGCGTTGGTGGCGCCCGGGCCACGGGTGACAAAGCAGATGCCCGGCTTGCCGGTCAACTTGCCGTAGGCCTCGGCCATGTAGGCGGCACCACCCTCCTGGCGGCAGACGATGAGGTCGATTTCATCTTGCAGATCATGCAGTGCATCGAGCACCGCCAGGTAGCTTTCACCCGGTACACAGAACGCACGCTCGACACCATTCACCCGCAGAGCATCGACCAGCACCTGGCCACCACTGCGCTTCACTTCGGAGTTGCTCATTGTTGTTCTCCCTCAGGCGCTGCGGTCAGATGACCGAATCTTCCAGGAACGGCTTGTTGTCGATCACCCGCTGGTAGCCCAGCGCGCCCAGGTCGAGCGAGCGGTAGCCGCCATAGGTGATCAGCTCGGACAGCCCGCGGCCAATGGCCGGTGCCTGCTGCAGGCCGTGCCCGCTGAAGCCGTTGCAGAACAGGAAGTTGTTCACTTCGTTATGCGGGCCAACGATGGCGTTGTGGTCGAGCACGCAGAAGTCGTAGTGCCCGGCCCAGTAGTTGACCACTTTGATGCCCTCGAAGGCTGGCACCCGCTCGGCAAGAATCGGCCATACCTCTTCGTCGAACTCTTCGTGCAGCACGTCGAAGTCTTCAAAGTCCACTTCCGGGTCGTTCTTCGGGTACGTGCCGCCCAGGTAGAACTTGCCCTCCGGGCGGAAGAACACCCCGGTGGGATCGATGGTCAGTGGCACGGTGCCTTCCAGCGGGGTGCGGCAGTCGAACACGAACAGCGAGCGGCGCCGTGGCTCGACCGGAATATCCAAGCCCGCCATGCGCGCGACCTTGGTGCCCCGAGTACCGGCACAGTTCACCAACAGGCCGCAGCCGATGCGCTCGCCGCTGGCCAGTTGAACGCCGGTAATGCGGTCACCTTCACGCTGGATACCCGCCACCTCGTTCTCGATGTACTCGATACCCATCGAGCGCGCCTTGCGGCGGAAGCCGTTGAGCATGCCAAGGCTGTCGAACCAGCCTTCTCCACTCTGGCCATAACTGGCGCCAGCGAGGCTGTCGATGTTCACCCAGGGAAACTTGCGCTGGAGCTGCTCGGGGTCGAGCAGGTGCACATCCGCGCCGTGAGACACCTGGGTATCGTGCAGGCGGCGCAGCACTTCATAGCCCTTGTCGTCGCCAAGGAACAGGTAGCCATTCTCGTGGAAGGCCAAGTCCGGACGGTCGCCCTCCACCTCCATCACGTCGGGGAAGTTGCGCACGAACTCGGCGCCGAACCTGGAGATTTCAATGTTGATCGGGTTGGAGAACTGCTGACGGATGGAGCTGCTGGACAATGCGGTAGCCGACTTGTTGTAGGTCCAGTCGCGCTCGATGACCAGCACCGAGCCCTTGAAGTCCGGGTTGTTGGCCAGGAAGTAGGCGGTGGCGCTGCCGTTGACCGCGCCGCCGACGATCACCACATCGTAGTTCTGTTGTTTAGCGGTGGAAGCCATGGAATTAGCTCTCTTCTGATGTGGGCGTTATTTCGGGTCTTCGAAATGGCCGGCGCCGGCGAAGTTGCCGCCGTGGTAGCGTGCAGCCGGTTCATTCGGGTGCAGTGGCGGGTGCTCGGCCAGGACCTTGTCGCGGTAGTCGTCGGCGCTGTCCTTGGGTACGTAGCCGATCGACGAAGCCAGCCGGTTGTCCCACAGGCTTTCACGGTTGGCCGACATGCCGTAGACGATCATGTGCCCCACCCGTGGCGCCAACAACGAGCGCTCGGTGAGCTGGGCAAAGTCGTCGAACGACAGCCAGGTGGCGAGCATGCGCCGGTCCAGCGGCTCGGGGAACGACGACCCAATGCGCAGGTTGACCGACTCGATGGCGAACTTGTCCCAGTAGTAGCGGCCCAGGTCTTCGGCAAAGCACTTGCTGACGCCATACAGGCTGTCGGGGCGATGCGCGGCGGTGGCATCGATGGTCTCGGTACGGTCATAGAAGCCGATGGCGTGATTGGAGCTGGTATACACCACACGCTTCACACCGTTGCGCCGCGCCGCTTCATAGATGTTGTAGGTGCCGACAATGTTGCCGTTGAGGATCTTCTCGAAGGTGTCCTCCACCGGCACGCCACCAGCATGCACGATGGCATCGACGCCTTCGGTCAGCGGCAGCACATCGTTGAAGTTTGCCAGGTCGCAGCGCACCAACTGTTCATGGGGCGCGGCCTGGCCCATGTCGGCGATGTCGGTCAGGCGCAGCTCATCGGCGAAGGCGGCCAGGTGCTTGCGCAGCACGCTGCCCAGGCGCCCGGCGGCGCCGGTGATCAGCAGGCGTTTGAAAGGCTTGCTCATGTGTTACCTCGATTGCTTGATGGGCTCAGGACAGCGCCGCGAACGCGTCGCGCAACTGCCCCAGGGCTTGTTCCAGTTCCTGCCGCGACGTGGCGAACGACAGACGAATGTAGGGCTCCTGGCCAAACGCCGAACCCGGCACGGTCGCGACTTTGCCGACACGCAGCAGGTAGGTCGACAGGTCGGCATCGTTGCCAATGACCTGGCCATCCGGGGTGCGCTTGCCGATGAAGGCACTGACCTCAGGGAACGCATAGAACGCGCCCTGCGGCATCTGCAGCTGCAAGCCCGGCATCTGCGCCAAGCCTTGCACCACCAGCGCGCCGCGCGCCTTGTATTCACGGTTGGCCTCTCGCACGAAGTCCTGCGGCCCGTTCAGCGCCGCCACGGCGGCCAGCTGCGAAATGCTCGACGGGCAGGTGGTGGTTTGTGACTGGGTCTTGTTCATGGCCACGACCAGGTCTTTCGGCCCGGCGGCGTAACCCAGGCGGTAGCCGGTCATGGCATAGGCCTTGGACACGCCGTTGATCAGCAAGGTGCGCTCGCGCAGTTGCGGGCAAGCAGTGACGAACGACACGAACGGCTCATCGCCCAGCACGATGTGCTCGTAGATTTCGTCGGAGATGATCAGCACGTTCGGGTGGCGCTCCAATACCTGGCCCAACGCCGCGAACTCTTCACGGGTGAAGATCGCCCCGCTCGGGTTGTTCGGCGAGTTGAGCATCACCCAGCGCGTGCGCGGGGTAATGGCCGCGTCCAGCTGCTCGGGCGTGAGCTTGAACCGCTGCTCGGCGCCGCAAGGGATGACCTTGGGCACACCACCGTTGAGCATGGCCATGTCGGTGTACGACACCCAGTACGGCGCCGGGGTGATGACCTCGTCGCCCGGTTCGAGCGTGGCCAGAAAGGCGTTGAACAACAGCTGCTTGGCACCGTTGCCTACGCAGATTTCGTCCAGGCCATAGACCAGATCGTTTTCCCGGGCAAACTTGTCGACGATGGCCTGGCGCAACACCTCCAGGCCATTGGGCCCGGTGTAGTGGTTGTTGCCCGCCAGCATGGCCTGATAGGCCGCCTCGATCACGTGGGCCGGCACGTTGTAGTCTGGCTCACCGAGTGCCAGGTTGATGACCGGTTCGCCCTTGGCCAGCATCTGCTTGGCCAGTACCGACACGGCC
The DNA here is from genome assembly GCF_001320605.1 of Pseudomonas sp. NBRC 111133. Lineage (NCBI taxonomy): Bacteria > Pseudomonadati > Pseudomonadota > Gammaproteobacteria > Pseudomonadales > Pseudomonadaceae > Pseudomonas > Pseudomonas sp. NBRC 111133. The sequence goes on from NZ_BCBJ01000066.1 coordinate 119,481, forward strand.
ATGCTTGGCGAGCTTTTTACCGCGCGCACGCGGCTGCTTTGCACGTCCATCGTCTAGCGCTCCTGAGCGGCGTCAAAGCCGTAGTCGATACGTGCCTGTTCGGCGCTGATGTAACCCGCACGCACATCGCGCTCAACCTGCTTGCGGTCGCGCTGGCGCGGGTCGCCATAACCACCGCCACCGGGCAGGCGCAGCACCAGGCGGCGCTCAGCGGGTACGAATTGCTGGCCTTTGCCGCGCAGCAAGCTGCCGTCATCCAGGCCAACGAAACCTTGGGCGCCCTCCTGGCCGCCCTCCAGGCCGCGTGCCGGGTACTGGATACGGTCGAACATGGCACTGAAGCGGAAGCTGTAGCCTTCGGCCGCCGAGACTTCGATTTCCTGGCCCAGGCCACCGCGCAACTGTCCGGCACCGCCAGAGCCTTCGCGCAGTTCCTTGCGCCAGACCACTACCGGGCCGGCATGCTCGGTGGCTTCCACCGGCATGGTGTGCACGCCGCTGGGGAACGCCGTGGCGCTCAGGCCATCCATCGCCGAGCGGGCACCCATGCCGCCGCTGTTGAACATCAGCATCTCGGCGTTGCGGCCGTTGGGGTTGCTCTCCAGCGGGCGCACGCTCAGGTGCAGGTTCCACAGGGCGCTGGCACCCTCGGCCGGCACTTTGCCTGGCAGGCACTTGTGCAGCGCGCCGAGCACCAGGTCGGGTACGAAATGGCCCAGCACATGGCGCACCGATACCGGCGCCGGGTGCTTGGCATTGAGGATGCAGCCTTCGGGCGCGGTGACGTCGAACGGCGCCAGCGAAGCGGTGTTGTTCGGGATTTCCGGCGCGACGATGCACTTGAGGCCATAGCAGGCATAAGCCTTGGCGTAGCCCAGCGGCACGTTGATGCCGAACTGGCTCATGCCCGAGGTGCCGGTAAAGTCGCTCTTGATACCATCGGGGCCAACCGTGATGGTCACCGCCAGGGTTACCGGCACATCGTAGCCGTCGAGGGTCATGCTGTTGCTGAAGGTGCCGTGGGGGAGCGACTTGAAGCATTCCAGGGTAGCGCGACGGCTGTGTTCGAGGATGAACCCGCCAATGTGCTCCAGGTCGTCCAGCTTGAACTCTTCGAGCATGTCCAGCAGGCGCTTGTGGCCGGTTTCGTTGCACGCCGACAGCGCATAGAAGTCGCCCACTACCCGGTCGCTCTCACGCACGTTGTTGCGCAGGATGTTGATCAGGTCGCGGTTGACCTTGCCGCGCTCGAACAACTTCATGATCGGGATGAACAAGCCTTCTTCGTACACTTCGCGGGCATCGGGGCCGAAGCCCCGGCCACCGATATCGACCACGTGCGCAGTACTGGCGAAATAGCCGATCAGCTTGCCCTTGTAGAAGGACGGCGAAACGATGGTGATGTCGTGCAGGTGGCCAGTGCCCTTCCACGGGTCGTTGGTCACGTAGACATCGCCTTCGAAAATGTTGTCCTCGCCGATGTCATTGATGAAGTGCACCACCGCCTCGGCCATGGTGTTCACATGGCCAGGGGTGCCAGTGACGGCCTGGGCCAGCATGTTGCCGGCTCGGTCGAACACCCCGGCGGACAGGTCGCCGGCTTCGCGCACACTGGTGGAGAAGGCAGTACGGATCAGGGTCAGGGCCTGCTCTTCGACCACCGAGACCAGGCGGTTCCACATCACCTGCATTTGAATGTCGATCAACGTATCGCTCATGGTTCTGGCTTCCGAATTCAGGCGTTAGCGGCGCACGACCAGCAGGCAGCCGTCTGGCTGGACCGTGGCGGTGAAGTTGGAGGTGACGAAGGTCGAGGTTTCGCGCTCGACGATGATCGCCGGGCCGTCGACACGGGCACCGACTTGCAGCTCTTCGCGCGGGTGGATGCCGGCTTCGACAAAACCACCGGCGGCCACGTCGAACACCTGGCGGCGGGAAATCTCATGGGCGCGGTAGGCGGCGCCCACCTCTTCAACCTGCGTGACAGGTGGCAGGGGCGAACTGGCCTTGACCGACCAGCTGACGATCTCGATGTCCGGCCCTTCGATGGGGCGGCCAAAGAAGCGGGTGTAGGCTTCTTCGAAACGGGCTTTGAACGCTAGCGTGTCGGCAGCGCTGAAGGCTTTGAATGGCAAGGCAACCGGGATTTCCCAGCCTTGGCCCACGTAGCGCATGAACGCCGTGCAGTCCATTTCCGGCTCACCGATCGGCATGCCCTGGCGCAGAAAGCCCAGCGATTCGGCTTTCATCTCGTCGATCAGATCATTGACCTGCGCGGCCTCGAACTCGGACAAGCGTACGAACGCACTGCGTACGGCCTCGTAGCCGAATGGCGCACGCAGGAAGCCGATCGCCGAACCCACGCCGGCACCCGCCGGGACGATGAAGCGTGCCACACCCATTTTCTCGCACAGCCGTGCAGCGTGCAGCGGGCCGCCACCGCCAAAGGTGATCATGGTGTAGTCGGCAATGTCCTTGCCGCTTTCCACCGCATGCACACGGCCGGCGTTGGCCATGTTCTCGTCAACCACTTCGCACACGCCAAACGCTGCGGTGTCGGCCAGCATGCCCAACGGCTGGCCGATGACCCGGGCCATGGCGTTGGCCGCGTTGTCGGTGGACAAACGCAGCGCGCCACCGGCGAAGTTGTCTGCATCCAGGCGGCCGAGCAGCAGGTTGGCGTCGGTGATGGTCGGCTCCAGGCCCCCACGGCCGTAACAGGCAGGGCCAGGCTCGGAGGCCGCACTGTGCGGGCCCACGCGAATCTGGCGCATGCTGTCGATGCTGGCGATGGAGCCGCCGCCAGCACCGATTTCGACCATTTCCACCACCGGGATGGAAATCGGCATGCCGCTGCCCTTCTTGAAGCGGTAGGTGCGGGCAACCTCGAAGGTTTTCGCGGTTTTCGGTACTTGGTGTTCGATCAGGCAGATTTTCGCCGTGGTGCCCCCCATGTCGAACGACAGCACGTTCTCCAGCTGGTAGCGGCGGGCGATGTCGGCCGCAAAGATGGCGCCACCGGCCGGGCCGGACTCCACCAGACGGACCGGGAACTCAGCGGCGCTTTGCACCGAGATGATGCCGCCGCCGGAGTGGATCATGAATACCGGGCAATGGGCGCCTTCCTGCTTGAGGGTCACCACCAGGCGGTCCAGGTAAGACTTGATCAGCGGCTTGACGTAAGCGTTGGCACACACGGTATTGAAGCGCTCGAACTCGCGCATCTGCGGCGAGACTTCGCTGGAAATGGAAATCGACAACTGCGGCAGTCGCGCCTGCAGGGCATCGCGCAACTGGCGTTCGTGGGCACCGTTGACGTAGCTGTGAATGAAGCCGATGGCAACGCTTTCGTAGTTGCCTTCGGCAATGCGCTCGACCAGGGCATCGACCTCGGCCTGCGCAGGAGCGATCAGCACCTGGCCTTTGACATTCAGGCGCTCACGCAAGGTGTAGCGGTGTTCACGATCGATCAGTGGCGGCGGCAGGGCGATGTTGATGTCGTATTGCTCGAAACGGTTTTCGGTGCGCATTTCCAGTGTGTCCCGGAAGCCTTCGGTGGTGATGAAGGCGGTGCGCGCGCCACGGCGCTCGATCAGGGCGTTGGTGGCCAGGGTGGTGCCGTGGATCAACTGGTCGATGTCCGACAAGGCCAAGCCCGCCTGCTCCACCACCTGGCGCACGCCGGTGAGGATGGCCCGTTCAGGCAACTCGTAGTCGGTCAGGATCTTGGTCGAATGCAGCACGCCGTTCACGTCCAGCGCGATATCGGTGAAGGTGCCGCCTATGTCCACGCCGACCCGGCATGATGTCGCAGTCATCGTCATATCCCCTGCAATGCTTTGTAGTTGTCTCGACCGGTTGGGGCGGTCTTCATGTAAGTTATATGTTGTCTTACAGGTGGTCAAGCACCTATTTGCTCAAATCTGCATTGCCTGCGCTGGCCTCTTAGCGGGCACAGGCAACACAACTGCCAGATCAACCCGCCGTCTTGACCATCCGCCCGCCACCCACCGCCTGCGCTGTGGGGAACACTTCTAACCGCGACACATCCACTTGCCGCGGCATCTTCAGCGCCGCTAGCAACAGCTGGGCGATATCTACCGGCTGGATCGATTCATAACCGTCATACAGCTCACTGCCTGCCGCCTGCAAGCCCATGGCAGTCTTGTACAGCTGGGTCTGCACCCGGCCCGGGGCTATCTCGGTCACCCGAACGCCGCTGCCCAACAGGTCACAGCGCAAGGCATCGCAGAACAGGCTAACCCCGGCCTTGGACGCACCGTACACCGCTGCGCCCGGGTGCGGCGCTCGGCCAGCACTGGAACCTATGAAGAACAGGTGCCCCCTGCCCCGCCCGACCATGCCTGGCAGCACCTGGCGCGCCAGGTGCAACGGCGCCTTGAGGTTGATGTCGAGCATGTTGTCGATTTCGGCTTCGTCGATGTCCTGGAATGCCGCCCGGGTGGACAGAATGCCCGCGTTGTTGACCAGCACATCCACCGCTTGCCCTTCCAGCGTGGCAGCCAGCGAACGGTAATCACGCACATCCGCCTGCAAGGTGGTCACACCCGGCTCGCAAGCAAGCTCGGCCAACGCCTCAGGGCTGCGGCCCACGGCAATCACTTGCAGGCCGGCATCACGCAGCGCCAGTACGATGGCCTTGCCGATACCGCTGGTAGCCCCGGTCACCAGCGCGCGCTGATAGCCCTCGGGGAATGCGACTTCAGGCATAGATGTAACCCCCGCTGACAATCACGTTTTCACCGGTGGCATAGCTGTTGCGGCTGCTGCCCATCATCACGATCCACTCGGCGATTTCTGCCGGTTCCGCAGCACGGCCCAGCGGGTTGGCTGCCGCCAGCTCGCCGAGGAAGCCCAGCTGTTTGGCGCGCTCGGTGGCAAAACCGGCCGGGGCTACCGAGTTGACCAGGATCTGGTCCTTGGCACAGGCCTGGGCGAACGACTTGGTCAGGCTTACCACCGCAGCCTTGGTGGCGGCATAGTGGGCGTTTTGCGGGTGGGCCTTGAAGGCGTCCACCGACGTCACGTTGACAATACGCCCGGTCACCGCCGGGGCCGCCACGTACTGCTGCATGTGGCGCACCGCGGCGACCATCATGTGGTAGGTGCCCTTGATGTTGACGGCGTTCTCCAGGTCCCACTCGTCGTCAGTGATCTCGAAGATGTCCTTGCGCGGATAGATGGCCGCACTGTTGACCAGGCAATGCACCCGCCCCAAGCCTTCGACGATCTGGGCGAAGGCCGCATGGGCGGTGTCCTTGCGGGCAATGTCGCCTACTGCGATTGCCACTTCTACACCCTGCCCGCGCAGTTCTTCTGCAGCGTGTACCAGCAATTGCTCGTTGCGGTCGATCAGGCCGATTTTGCCGGCACCACGTTTTACCATCAGCCGGGCTGTTTCCAGGCCCAGCCCCGAGGCACCACCTACAATCACCACCGTTTGATTTTCCACAAAACACCTCCGCGATTGAGTCTTTACGTAAGATGCCTGTTGTCTTACATTTGGTCAAACATCAATTCGCCGACAGGTGCTTGCATGCCCGCTTCCAGCCTCTCGCCCGTCCCCACCCCGCACGCTCGGGACCGCTTGCTGGATGCGGCCAGCGCCTTGTTTGCCAGCCATGGCTACCAGGCCATCGGCCTGCGTGACCTGGCCAGCCACCTGGGCCTGCGCGCCGGCTCGCTGTACCACCACATCGAGAGCAAACAGGCGCTGCTGTTCGAGCTGATCGAGTCGAGCCTGACCGACCTGCTGTATGAAACCCGACAATGCCTCAAAGGTGCCCGTACCACCCGTGAACGCTTGCCGTGCTTTGTGCAGGCCTTCGTGACGTATAGCCAGGCCAACCCCGACAAACTGGTGTTGCTGACGCGGGAAGCCATGAACCTGAACACAGAGCAACTGTTGCAAATCGAACAGTTGAAACTGCAATACAGCGGGCTGCTTAGTGACATTGTCGCCGCAGAATGCGGGCTGCCGGCTCGCCGAGCGCGGTCGATTGCCCATGCCGTGCTGGGTTTGCTGTGCGGGCAGGCGCAATGGGGAAGCGTGACCACCGCGAGGGATCAACTGGTGACGTTCGTACAGGGCATTGTCGGTACCGGCAAGACCGCGGCCTATCGATAAAAAATGCATAACAATATGAATTCTTATTCTTTTTTTAATAAAAGATAATCCTCTATAACTCTCTCCACTGCACAGCCGCCAACACCTGGCCAACTGTTCGCAGCGCAACACCCAATCAACACGAAACGCCCGCCCGGCAACAGCGACGCAAACCTGCTAACGCGATAACGTGTTGATTTAGAAGAACATTAGAACCCGGCACGACGATTGCTCAAGCAAAGTCCCCCGCTCAACCCGAACCGGAGACCTGCCCATGAGCACCCCACTGAACGTCGTAGCCCTGTCCGGCGGCACTTCCCGCCCGTCACGCACCCTGGCCCTGACCGAGGCGATCCTCGCCGAACTGGCCGAGCACCTGCACATCAAGCCGCACCTGATCGAACTGGGCGACATCGCCCGCCCACTGGGCAGCGCCCTGTGGCGCAGCGAACTGCCCGACACCGTCGAGCAGCAACTGCGCCTGGTGGAAAAGGCCGACCTGCTGGTCGTGACCACCCCCGTGTACCGCGGCAGCTTTACCGGCCACTTCAAGCACCTGTTCGACCTGATCGGCCAGGACGCTCTGGTCGACACCCCGGTTCTGCTCGCCGCCACCGGCGGCAGCGAGCGCCATGCGCTGGTGCTCGACCACCAGTTGCGCCCGCTGTTCAGCTTCCTGCAAGCCCTGACCCTGCCCATCGGCGTGTTCGCCAGCCAGGCAGAACTGGCCGACTACCGCGTGTCCAGCGATGCCCTCGCCGCCCGTATCCGCCTGGCTGCAGAGCGTGCCGTGCCGCTGTTCGGCGCCCACCACGCACTGCGTAAAAGCGCCTGAGGAGCGGCCATGAATGCACCTGTGAATACCCCGCTGCGTCCGGCCTTGGCGATTGCCCGCGAACTGGCCGGGCAGTTTGCCCAGACCGCCGTCGAACGCGACGAGCGCGGCGGCACGCCGAAAGCCGAGCGCGATGCCCTGCGTGACAGCGGCCTGCTGTCGCTGGTGATCCCGCAGGCCTTCGGTGGCCAGGGCGCCAACTGGCACGACACGTTCGCGGTGGTGCGCGAGTTCGCGCGGGTCGACAGCTCCATTGCCCATGTGTTCGGCTTTCACCACCTGATGCTGGCTACCGTGCGCCTGTTCTCACGCCCCGACCAATGGCAGCCCTGGTTCGAACAGACCGCCCGCAAACAGTGGTTCTGGGGCAATGCCCTGAACCCGCTGGACACCCGCACCGTGGTCAAGCACCTCGATGGCTGGTGCGAGTTCTCGGGCAAGAAAAGCTTCTGCTCCGGTGCCAGCGACTCGGAAATGCTCATCGCCTCGGCGGTGGACGAACGTGCCGGCGGCAAGCTGCTGATTGCCGCCATCCCCAGTGGCCGCACCGGCATCAGCCTGCACAGCGACTGGAACAACATCGGTCAACGCCAGACCGACAGCGGCAGCGCCACGTTCGAGCGGGTACGGGTAGAGCACAACGAACTGCTGCTTGAACCAGGCCCGCTGAGCACTCCGTTCGCCGCCCTGCGCCCGCTGATTGCCCAGCTGCACTTCGCCAACCTGTTCCTCGGCATTGCCGAAGGCGCCTTCGAAGAAGCCCGCCAGTACACCCTCAAGGAAAGCCGGCCGTGGTTCCGCTCCCGCGCCTCCAGCACTGCCGAAGACCCTTACGTGCTGCGCCATTACGGCGAGTTCTGGGTTGGCCTTGAAAGCGTGCGTCTGCTGATCGAACGGGCCGCACGCCAGCTGGATGCCGCCTGGGCCAAGGAACATGCCCTCACGGCAGAAGAGCGCGGCGACCTGGCCCTGGCCATCGGCACCGCCAAGGTCGCCGCCAGCCGCCACGGCCTGGACATCTGCAACCGCCTGTTCGAAGTCACCGGCGCGCGCGCCACCCATGCCGCGCTGCGCTTCGACCGCCATTGGCGCAACCTTCGCACACAAACCCTGCACGATCCGGTGGACTACCGCATCCACGAACTCGGCGAGTGGGCCCTCAACGACAAGCGCCCTGCTCCATCCTTCTATTCCTGAGGATTGCCCATGCAACTGCTGACCCTCCCCCCGTCACCGACACTGGCTACCTCGATCAGGGCGACCGCACAGGTCTTCGAAGACCCCAGATCGCAGGCGCTGCTCGCCCACTTGCAACAGGTCGCCCCCAGCGAGGCCAGCGTCCTGATCATCGGCGAAACCGGTACGGGCAAGGAGCTGGTCGCACGCCACATCCACAACCTCAGCGGCCGGCGCAACGGCCCGTTCGTCGCAGTCAACTGTGGGGCGTTCTCCGAGTCGCTGGTGGAGGCGGAACTGTTCGGCCATGAAAAAGGCGCCTTCACCGGCGCCCTGGCGGCCAAGGCCGGCTGGTTCGAGGAAGCCAATGGCGGCACGCTGTTCCTCGACGAAATCGGCGACCTGCCCCTGCCGATCCAGGTCAAGCTGCTGCGCGTGCTGCAAGAGCGCGAGGTCGTACGGCTTGGGTCGCGCAAGAGCATCCCAATCAACGTGCGGGTACTGGCTGCGACCAACGTGCAGCTGGAAAAGGCCATCAACGCCGGGCATTTCCGTGAAGATCTGTACTATCGCCTGAACGTGGTGACCTTGCAGTTGCACCCGCTGCGCGACCGCCCGGGTGACATCCTGCCGCTGGCCCGGCACTTCATCCGCAGCTACAGCGACCGGCTGGGGTACGGACCGGTAGAGCTGAGCGCCAAGGCCCAGGCCAAGCTGGTGGAGTACAGTTGGCCGGGCAACATCCGCGAGTTGGAGAACGTGATTCATCACAGTTTGCTCACCTGCGGCGACGGCACGGTGCAGGCGCAGGACCTGCGCCTGTCCAACTTGCGCATCGAGCGACAAGAGGAAGAACCGGCTGGCAATGGTGTGGACGATTTGTTGCAGCGGGCGTTCAGCCGGCTGTACGAGGAGCAGCCGGGCGACCTGTACGAAAAGGTGGAAAATGCCCTGCTGCGCTCGGCCTATCGGTTCTGCCATTACAACCAAGTGCATACCGCGCAGTTACTGGGGTTGTCACGAAACATCACGCGGACGCGCCTGATTGCGATTGGTGAGCTGGTTGTGAACAAGCGGCGGGGGCAGGAACAGCAGGTGCTGGATAATCGGGTGGTGCGGTTGTCGATCTGAATCTAGCAGTGCCTGCGCTGGCCTCTTCGCGGCAAATGCCGCTCCTACAGGTACTGCACAAGACCCAAGCATTGTGAAGCCCCTGTGGGAGCGGCTTTAGCCGCGAAAGCGTTAGGATGCCGTACGCGGCATCAGCTCATACGGATGCTTCCACCCCGGCAGCGCCTGGATCCGCGCCTTCCAAGCCTCGATATGGGTGAACTCTGCCAGCGGGATCCCGGTATCTTCAGGCATGAACACATACCCCGCCAACGACAGGTCAGCAATGGTCAGCCGGCCGCCAACCATGAACGGCGTCTTCGCCAGGTGCGCGTCGACAATGCGGTAAGCCGCCGTGGCACGCTCACGCAGGAACCGCGTCACGTCCGTTTCCCCGGTTTTCTTCAGGCAAAACAGAAAGCGCAGCGCGGCGTAGTAGCTGGTGAACTTGTGGTTGTCGAACAGCATCCAGCGCCAGATCTCGCGTTTTTCGTCTTCATCACGCGGGCCGAACTGGCCGGTCTGTTCGGCAAGGTATTCCAGGATCAGTGCCGACTGGGTGAAGGTTTTGCCCGCGTGCTCTAGCACCGGCACCTCACCCTGCTCGTTCACCTCATCGCGCCAACTTTGCTCACGGGTCTGGCCGTTGAAGAAATCGACGAACACCGGCTGCCAGGCTTGGCCAGTGAGTTCAAGCATGAGCGCGGCTTTGTAGGCGTTGCCGGATTCGGCGAAGCAATGCAGTGTGTAGACGGACATGGCGGGACCTTCAGTTTCCATTGAATGATCGTGTCGGGCCCTTCGCGGGCAAACCCGCACCTACAGGCGACGCTATACCTGTGGGAGCGGGCTTGCCCGCGAAGAGGCCCTGGAGCCGAGCAAATCACGCCCGGCCCAACGCGGTCAACCCATGCCCTCAGGCAATCTGGAACCCATGCGCCAACGGATCACGATCATCCACGATAATCGTGTTATACCCGATCACCCGCGCCCATCCCGCCACGCTTGGCCTTACCGCCGGGTAATCACCCGCACGCGTCAGCGCCTCGGCCCGGCAGTTGAACGTGGTACCGGTAATGCTTTCGTGCACAAACGTCTCCCCCACCTGCAACCGCCCACGCGCCACCAGCTCGATGTGACACCGGCGCGGCTGCGTGAGGTGCATGTCCAGATTGGCTTGTTGTGACTAGGCTGTGCCGGCCCCAGCCAGAACATCCTATTACCCGTCGCTCCCGTCATAGTCTCCGCACAAACGCCAATGCCATAGTGCAGAAAACAACACGGATAAAAACCATGTACAGAAACACCTCTACCCCCGCGGACGACAACGGTTGCGGCTGGTTCCACCTCAGCCCCCCGCGCCAGCCACGCGTCGCGCACCGGGGGCGGAGCGAGGCGCGCTGGGTGGTGCTTGGCGCGGGCTTTACCGGCCTTGCCGCCGCACGGCAACTGGCCCTGCACCACCCGGACGACGAGGTGATCCTGGTAGAGGCCCAGGAAGTCGGCTTCGGTGCCTCCGGGCGCAACTCCGGCTTTGCCATCGACCTGCCCCACGACATCGGTGCCGCCGACTACATCGGCGACCTGCCCACCGCGCGGATGAACCTCAAGCTCAACCTGCGTGCGCAGGCGATCCTTCGCGGGCTGATCACCCAGCACGGCATCGACTGCCAGATCCGCCCGGACGGCAAGTACCAGGCCGCCGTCGAAGACAAAGGCCTGGCCGTGCTCGAAGCCTACCGCACCGGCCTGGAAAAGCTCGGCCAGCCCTACCAGATGATCGACGCCCGCGACCTGCCCGAGCACTTCGGCACCGGCTTCTACCGCAAGGCGCTGTACACCCCTGGCACCCAACTGCTGCAACCGGCGGCCCTGGCCAAAGGCCTGGCCGAAAGCCTGCCCGCCAATGTGACCCTGCACGAGCGCACCACCATCACCCACATCGAGCAGGGCCGGCGCATCACCCTCAAGCACAGCAACGGTGAGATCGTCGCCGACCAGTTGCTGCTGACCAACAACGCCTTCGCCTCATACTTCGGCTTCCTGGCCGGTCGCCTGCTGCCAATCTTCACCTACGCCAGCATGACTCGCCCGCTGACCGAAGACGAACAGGCCCGCCTGGGCGGCAAGGCCAGTTGGGGCATCATCCCGGCCGACCCGTTCGGCAGCACCCTGCGGCGCACCCCGGACCAGCGCCTGCTGGTGCGCAACAGCTTCAGCTTCAATGCCGACGGCCGTGCCAACCCCCGCCACATCGCCCGCGCCGGGCGCCAGCATCGCGGGTCGTTCGAACGGCGCTTCCCGATGTTGTCGGGCATGCCGTTCGAATTCACCTGGGGCGGCTCGATGTGCCTGTCACGCAACCACCTATCGCACTTCGGCACCCTGGCGCCCAACGTACACGCGGCCTTGTGCTGCAATGGCCTGGGCATTACCCGTGGCACAGCCACGGGCACCCTGCTGGCTGACTGGCTGAGCGGCGAACGCGACGAGTTGATCGACTTCTTGCTCGGCAGCGAAGGCCCTAACCGCAACCCGCCTGAGCCGCTGCTCAGCGTGGGCGTGAACCTGAACCTGCACTGGGGCCAGCGCCGCGCCGGCCTGGAAAGCTGAAAAGGAGGCACCATGGATAGCCTGGGCATTCTCGGGGTGGGCGAACTCACCGAAAAAGTGGTCATAGGCCTGCGCCGCAGCGGTTTTGACGGCCCCATCCTGCTCTCACCGCGCAATGCTCAACGGGCCGCCGTGCTTGCCCGTGACCACGGTTGCCAGGTGCTGGCCAGCAACCAGGCGGTAGTCGACCAGGCAGAACTGCTGATACTTGGCGTACGCCCGCATTCGCTTGCCGAACTGGCCGATGAGGTACAACTGCGCCCCGGCCAGCGCCTGGTTTCGCTGGCTGCCGGGATCGGCCTTGCGCAACTGGCCAGCGCCTTCCCCGGCGCCCTTTGTGTACGTGCGATGCTGTCGTATGCGGCGCAGTACAACCAATCGACGGTTGTCGTCTGCCCGCCCGATGCGCTCACCACGCAGTACCTGGGGCCGCTGGGCAAACTGGTGGTCCTGCACGGCGAGCCTGAATTCGAACTGGCCACCGTTGCAGCCTGTATGAATGGCTGGTTCTACTTCCTGCTGCACGACTTGCAGCAGTGGCTGATGGACAAAGGCCTGCCCGCAGGCGAGGCACGTGCGCTGGTGCTAGGCAACCTGCAAGACTGCGTGGCCAGCGCCGGGCAGCAGCCGGAATACACACTCAAGGCCCTGGGCCAAGCCATTGCCACGCCGGGTACCTTTACCGCAGACGGGCTGGCGGTACTGATGCATCAGCCGGTCAGTGCCACCTGGGGTGCAGCGTGCGAAGTGGTACTGGACGGGTTGCTGACCCGCGCCGGGCTGACCGGGCGATAAGCGCCACAGGGCCGACGAGCGCATCGTCAGCCCCGCCTGCCGCTACAGCTGCCGATACACCCGCGCCGTGTCCTCCTCGAAATGCTTCAGCTCCGCCTGCCGCCGTGCCTCCGACCAGCCCAGCACCGCCGCTACCTGCCGCGACAGCTGCTCTACCCGCGCCCGCCCCAGGTCAGGGTCCAACCCACAGGGCAGGCGCCTGCGCACCACATCCACCAGCCGCACCACATGCTCGCGCCGCACCACTGCCGCGATGTCGTCACTGTCGACCCGACCGCGTTCCAGCATGCCTTCAGGCGCCTTGCCACGCTTGCCCAGCCGCGCCTCCACGGCACCGCCCCTAGAACATCCATGACAACTTGCATAAGGCCTCCGCTCACCCGGTCAGCACATTCCATGACTCGTCCGAGCCGTTATAGGGCGCCCTCACAAGCCGGTGCGATAGTGCCGGGCGCTAGTGCAGCGAATAACAACAAGAGGTAAGTCGCATGTCCGTTTCCACACGCTCCGTCGAAGATGCGCCGCTCAACGCGTTCCACCGCAAGCTGACGGTGTATTCCGCTGGCGGGCCTTTTCTCGATGGCTATGTACTGAGCATCATCGGCGTCGCCATGCTGCAAATCACCAACGCCCTGCAGCTGTCGGCCTTCTGGGAAGGACTGATCGCCGCATCGGCCCTGATCGGGGTTTTCCTGGGTGGTTTTCTCGGTGGCTGGTTCACCGACAAGTACGGACGCAAGGTGCTGTACCTGGTCGATCTGATTGCAATCGTCGGTTTTTCGGTGGCGCAGTTCTGGGTGGAGTCGGCCTGGGCACTGTTTGTCTGGCGGCTGCTGATCGGTATCGCAGTAGGCGCCGACTACCCGATCGCCACCTCGCTGCTGGCCGAGTTCCTGCCACGCAAACAACGTGGGCCACTGCTGGCCGCCATGGTGCTGATGTGGTTTGCCGGTGCCTCCGTGGCCTACATGGCCGGCGAACTGCTGCTGCGTGTGGGCGGTGAAGACGGCTGGCGCTATGTACTGGCCAGTGCCCTGATACCGGGCGCGCTGTTCCTGGTCGCCCGCAGTGGTACGCCGGAGTCGCCCCGCTGGCTGCTGAGCAAAGGCCGCACCGCCGAAGCCGACGCCGTAATCAAGAAAGTCTACGGCCCCGACTACTCGATTGCCGATCTGCCAGAGCAGGCCACCGACAAGCCGGTTTCGGTGTGGTCGCTGTTCCACTCCGGTTACGGCAAGCGCATGGCCTTCGTCACCCTGTTCTGGACCTGCGCCATCGTGCCGCTGTTCGCTATCTACTCGTTTGCCCCCAAAGTGTTGCAGGCACTGCAGTTGACCGGTGACTGGGCGGCCTTCGGCTCCATCGCCATCACCTTGCTGTTCACCCTGGGCTGCCTACTTGCCACCAAGCTGATCAACCGCCTGGGGCGGCGCAACATGCTGATCCACAGCTTCCTCTGGTCAGGCATGTCGCTGGTCATGCTGGGCGTGTTCCCGGATGCCTCGCCCACGACCATTCTGGTGCTGTTCGGTGCCTATGCCGTGCTGATTGGCGGCGCCCAGGTGCTTGAATACGTCTACCCCAACGAGCTGTTCCCCACCGAAATCCGTGCGTCAGCCGTAGGCCTTGCCACTTCGCTATCGCGCATTGGCGCCGCCGTGGGCACGTACCTGGTCCCGATTTCCCTGGCCAGCTTCGGCATTGCCAACACCATGTTCGCTGCCGCCTTGGTCTCGCTGTTCGGCGCCCTGATTTCCTGGTGGCTGGCCCCCGAGACTAGCAGGCTCGACCTGCAGCAGGCAGCCGCGCTGGGTAACCACACCAGCACTGCCTCCACCGCCAAACCTATTGTTCGTAAAGCCTGAAGGAGCCTGTTCGTGAGCCAAGTACTGACTGTCGTGCGCAATGCCCCCGTCTCGCCGCTGGGCGCCCCCGCCGCGGCCCGCCTGCCGATCGGTGAACCCATCGCCCAGGCCGCCAGCGCCCAGGACCAGACCGACGGGGCCGTCGGCGCCAGCATCGGTGTATGGGAAAGCAGCTCGGGGGTGTTCCGCCGCTACCTGAAAAACCGCGAGTTCAGCCACATTGTCAGCGGCTGGTGCACCTTCACGCCCGACGGTGGCGAGCCGGTGGAGCTGCGCGCTGGCGATGCGGTGCTGTTCCCGGAGAACTGCGAGGGGGTGTGGGACATCCGCGAAACCCTGCGCAAGACCTACGTGCTGTTCTAAGGACCCAGTCGATGATCGAACGTATCAACCCAGGCAAACGCGCCAGCCAGCTGGTGCTGGTAGACGGCCGTATCGAAACCTCTGGCATCGTTGCCCTGCAACCGGGCGACATCGCTGCGCAAACCCGCTGCGTGCTGGCGCAACTGGAGCAGTGGCTGGCGCGGGTCGGCGCGGGCAAGGGCAACCTCACCCGCATGCAGATCTGGCTGGCTGACATGGGCGAGTTTGCGGCGATGAATGAAGTGTATGACGCCTGGGTGGATGAACAGCCACCGGTGCGGGCCTGTGTAGGGGCTGCGCTAGCAGCCCCTGAATACCGCATCGAGATCCAGGCCTTCGGCCAGCTCTGAATGCCACACGGCCGCTGAGGGAGCGGCCTTGTCTCGCGATGGCTTGTTAGAGCTCCGGATCCAGCCCCACCTTGTCGCCATGCCAGTCAAACCGCTCCACCTCATGCCGGCGCTTGCGGAAGCTGTAAGGTGTCTCGCCATACTGCTTGCGGAACCACAGGATAAAGTGCGAAGCGTCGGAAAACCCGCACGCCAGGGCGATTGTGGTGATGTTCTGGCTGGTGTTCACCAGAAGCCGCCGGGCATGGTCCAGGCGCAACTTGCGCCAGTAGTTGGCCGGCGGTTCCTGGGTATTGGCGACGAACTCGCGGTGCAACTGCCGGGGGTGGGTACCCACCGCCTCGGCCACGGCCTTGAGGGTCATCGACGCATCCAGGTTGGCACGCATGAAGCTGATCGCCCGCTGCACCCGGTCGTTCTGGTACACACATTCGCTGGCCGCCTTGTCTTGCGGCTCATCAGCGCGCTCATCCACCAACAGGTATTCCAGGCCCTTCTGCGCCCGCACCGCACCGCAATGCCGGCGAATCAGGTTAGCCGCCAAATCAATGGCCGTACCGCCCGGGCAGGTGATGATGCCGCGGTCGTCCACATAGCTCTTGTCGATCACCGCCGTGGTAAAGGGAAAGCGTTCCTTGAACTCATCGCGCAAGGTGAAATGCAGCGCGCAGCGCCGGCCATCGAGCAGCCCGGCCTTGCCCAGCACGAACGACCCAGAGCACAGCGCGATGATCGGGATATTCGCCGCATGCACCTCACGCAATGCGTCCAACAGCCAGGCCGGCGGATTGCGGGTTTCGTCCAGCAAGCCGCCTGCAAGCACGATGTAGTCGTACTGGGCGAACAGGTTCAGGGGCTTGGTCGGCGAAATGGGCATGCCGCAACTGGCGGTGATCGGCTGGTCGTCCAGGGTCATCCAGTCCCACTGGCAATACACCTGCTGGCTACGGAACGACTTGTCCGCCGCAAAACGCAGCGAGTCCACCAGCCCCGCCACCGGCACCAGGGTGAAGTGGTTCATCAGCACGAAGCCCACCCGCAATTCGGGCTTGACCTGCACGCTGTCAACGGAGGCTTGCAATGGTTGTTCTTGTTGTTCGGCAAACATCGACACGGGCCTCATGACATCTGCAATGGCGCCATTCTAAAGCGCGCCCTGCGTCCGTCATATCATATGCATCCCCACAAATAGGAAGTCCATGACAAAAGGCGGCGCCGTTCTATCAATTGTCATGGCTGTAATATCAGCCCCCCTGCCCGGCTGAGCATCATGTAGGCACAAGACAAACATGCTCAGAGGCACCCCTCATGTACCGTGGATTCTGGTATGCCCAGGCACTTGACCTGGACAGCGACCTGGCCCCTGCCCTGCAGGACTCGATTGATGCTGACGTGTGCATCGTCGGCGGTGGCTTCCTTGGCCTGTGGTCGGCCATCCGCCTGAAGCAGGCGCACCCGGAAAAAACCATCGTCATCGTCGAGCGCGACCGCTGCGGCTCGGGCGCCAGCGGGCGCAACGGTGGCGTGGCCACCAACTGGTGGGGCAAGTACCTGTCAGTACGCACCATCTGCGGCGATATCGAGGCACGGCGTATCTGCGAGGCGGCCGAGTCAGCCATTGACGAGATCGGCAGCTTCTGCCAGCAGCACGGCATCGACGCCCAGTACCGCAAGGACGGTTGGCTGTGGACGGCCACCAACCAGCGCCAGATGAACGCTTGGCGCGTGCTCACCGACGGCCTGCAGAAGCTCGACGTCAACCCGTTCCAGGCGCTGGACCGCCAGACCATTCGTGGCCGTGTTGGCTCACCCTTGGTACTGGGCGGCATCTTCGACCCCAACGCCGCCACCGTGCAGCCCGCCATACTGGCCCGCGGCCTGCGCCGGGTGGCGCTGAAGCTGGGCGTGCACATTTTCGAGAAATCGCCCTTCACCCACCTGGTGCGCGGCAAGCGCCCGGTGGTGCACACCGCCAAGGGCCATGTAAAAGCCAACCACGTGGTGCTGGCGCTCAATGCCTGGGGCGCGCAGTTCCCCGAGCTGCGGCGGATGATCGCGATCATGTCCAGCGACATGGTCGCCACCGCACCCGTCAAGGCCAGGCTCGACGCTATCGGCTTCAGTGGCGGCGAGTGCATGACCGACTCGCGCACCGTGCTCAACTACTGGCGCAACACCCCGGACGGGCGCGTGGTGTTCGGCAAGCCGCTGGGCCAGTTCGCCTTTGCCGGGCGTATCGGCAACCTGTATGAGAAACCCTCGCCGGCCGCCGACAAGGTCGCCGCCGAACTGCGCCGCCTGTACCCACAGCTGCAGGATGTACCGGTGGTCAGCAGCTGGACCGGGCCGATCGACCGGGCCATGAAAGGCCTGCCTAACTTCGGCTACCTCGACCAACACCAGACCGTCAGCTACGGCATCGGTTTTTCCGGCAACGGCGTGGCCACCACGGTGTTCGCCAGCCGCATTATCAAGTCGCTGGCCACCCATGCCAACGACGAGTGGGCCAATTGCGGCCTGGTCAACCAGAAGATGAAGCTGCTGCCGCCAGAGCCGTTGCGCTTCTTTGGCGCACACCTGGTACGCGATGCACTGGTGCGCAAGGAATCGCTGGAGGACCACGACCAGGATGCCGGCTTCATCACCCGCCAGCTGGTGGGCATGGCGCCTGCCGGCTACGTGCCCGCGCAGAAAAAACAAGGACAATAACGTGAGCGAACACATCGTCCTCCTCGACGACGAAGGCCTGGCGCCTTCCACCCGCCTGAAGCGCCCTGACTGCGAGCACAGCTGGCAGCAGTTCGCCTACACCCACCCAGAGCAGATACTGGAGCACCTGAAAAACGCGACGGTGGCGCTGACGTTCAGCGTGCCGCTGCGCGAAGAGCACCTGCGCCAGTTGCCCAAGCTGAAGATGATTTCGCTGGCCCTGACCGGCCGCGACATCGTCGATGTCGACTACTGCGAAGCCCATGGCATCGAAGTATCCAGCGTACCGGGCTATGCCGCCAACACCGTGGCCGAGCACAGCCTGGCCATGATCCTGGAGCTGTTCCGCCGCCCGGCCGCCTTCACCCGCCTGATGCGCCAGGTGCATGCCGGCGAAAAGCCGTTCCAGAACATCTACTTCAACCACCGTATCCGCGACGTGCGCGACAAGCAGCTGGCGATCATCGGCAGCGGCCCGATCGCCCTGCGCCTGGCGCACCTGGCGCGAGCGTTCGGCATGCGCGTGTGGTTCGAGGACCGAGGCGGCAAACGCCAAGGCCCGGACTGCCGCCCCTTGGCCGAGCTGCTGAAAAGCTGCGACGTGCTGTCGATCAACTGCCCACTCACGCCAGAAACCCACAACCTGATCGATGCCGCGCAACTGGCGTTGATGAAGCCTGACGCCATGGTGGTCAACACCGGCCGTGGCGGCGTGGTCAACGAAGCCGCGTTGATCCAGGCGCTGCAACAAGGCCGCCTGGGCGGCGTGGCGCTGGACGTGGTGGAAGTGGAGCCTTTGCACCCCAGCAACCCACTGTTCCAGCTGATCGACCGCGATGACTTTCTGCTTAACCCACACATCGCCTGGAGCAGCGAAGACGCCATGCAGCAGTTGATGGACAGCGCCGTGGACAACATCAGCCATTTCGTCGCCCACCAAGTTTCTGAACAAAGGATTCGCAGCGCATGACCCCTGTCACCAAAAGCAGCTACGTCGATGGCACCTTGCGTCGGTGACACACCCATCCATTCGCCGCTGATCGACAGCGCCAACTGGAGCAGAACCTCTCCTTACCCGGGTCAAAACAACCTACCCTTTGGCTTGATCGCTCCATTTCGTGAAGCCCCGAGGGAACTACCAGCTCCTCCGTGCTTTCTTAAACACTGAGTGGTTTATTCCCTTGGGCTTCACGCTACTGGAGAACACGACATGCGCCACCTACTCCTCGCTCCTGCGCTGCTGCTCCTGCTGCCTGCCGGTGCTGCCCTGGCCCGCGTCGATGCGGGCGACGTCGCCACCTCGGCCGGTGTTTCCGCTTCGCTTTACTCGACCTTCAAGGACGATAAACGGATCATCCCGGCACGCGATGAACTTTCTGCCTTCGTCGCAAGCGGTGGGGCTATCCGTGGCGCCTATGTGGAGTCGGCGCTGGAACAGGCCCGCAAGGACCACCCTGGGTTGCAAGCCAGTGATGAAGAACTGGCCCGGGCCATTCTGTCGCAGGATGACCGTATAGCTGACCATTGAGATAAGCCTGCACCGGCCCTTTCGCGGGCAAGCCCGCGAAGAGGCCGGCACAGGATTAGATCATCCCCACCCATCCATACGCATGGTCGCCCTGACCAACCGTTGTTCTTCCTGCTCGATCTCCCGCAAACTGTCGCGTATTCCGTTGATATGCTCGCGCGCCGCCCGCTGCGCCTGCTCCGGCAACTGCTCCATCACCGCCTGATACAACCGTGCATGCTGGCGGTCGATCTGGCGCTTTTGCGCCGGCCTGCAATACAGGTTGTTGACCGAGGCAAACACCGTGCTCAAGGTCAGGTCGCTGAGCGATTGCAAGGTATGCACCAGCACCGGGTTGTGTGACGCCTCACTGATCGCCCGGTGGAACGCGTGGTCGCGACGGGCATGTTCACGGGCATCGATCGCGTCGGGTACCTCGTGCGCGGCCAGCATTTCTTCGTAGCGCCGGCGAATTAGCAAGCGGTCAACCTCAGTGGCGCGTAACGCCGCCAGCCGCGCCGATTCGGCCTCCAGCAACGCCCGCACTTCCAGCAAGTCGAACAGCGTACGCGGCTGCGAGCCAAACAAATGCATCAACGGTGTGGCACCCGATTGCCCTGTCAGGTCGGCGACGAACGAACCCCGC
Organism: Pseudomonas sp. NBRC 111133; assembly: GCF_001320605.1. Classification (NCBI taxonomy): domain Bacteria; kingdom Pseudomonadati; phylum Pseudomonadota; class Gammaproteobacteria; order Pseudomonadales; family Pseudomonadaceae; genus Pseudomonas; species Pseudomonas sp. NBRC 111133. The sequence continues at coordinate 139,577 of NZ_BCBJ01000066.1, forward strand.
CCTTGTTCGGTATCGATGATGCCGCGCCCCCGCAAAATGCGTAGCCCTTCGCGCAGTGCCGAGCGTGAACACCCCAGTTTCTCCACCAACCGCCGCTCCGAAGGCAAGGCCTGGCCCACCTTGAGTACGCCGTCAACGATCAGCCGTTCCACCCGCTCGGCCACCTGGTCAGCGACCTTGGCTTTGCCTTCAGCACCCATCACGCCCTCTCCCACTGGTAGGACCACTTCGACCGATGGTTCCAATCTAGCCAGTCAAAGCCGTCAATAACCAGCCCTTTACAGAAAAACTGGTAGGACCAGTGAACGACGTACTCGACCCGGGCCGCTGGCACGCGCAGGCTGCAACGGTGACCGCTTTGCCAACAACAACAAAAACGTTGCCGAGTGAGCCGATGAATATCCTGTACGACGAACGCGTCGATGGCGCGCTGCCCACCGTAGACCAGGCGGACCTGTTGCATGCGCTGCGCAAGGCCCTGCCAGACATCGATATCCTGTACCGCGAAGAAGACCTCAAACCCTACGAATGCGACGGCCTCTCGGCCTACCGCACGGTACCGCTGCTGGTGGTGCTGCCCGAGCGCCTGGAGCAGGTGCAGGCCTTGCTCAGGCTCTGCCATCAGCGCGGTGTACCCGTGGTGGCCCGTGGTGCCGGCACCGGCCTGTCGGGTGGCGCTCTGCCGCTGGCCAAGGGGATCCTGCTGGTAATGGCGCGTTTCAACCGTATTCTGGAGGTCAATCCACAGGGCCGTTACGCCCGTGTGCAACCCGGCGTGCGCAACCTGGCCATCTCCCAAGCGGCGGCACCCCACGGTATGTACTACGCACCAGACCCGTCCTCGCAAATTGCCTGTTCCATCGGTGGCAACGTCGCGGAAAACGCCGGTGGCGTGCACTGCCTGAAATACGGCCTGACCGTGCACAACCTGCTCAAGGTGGAAATCCTCACGGTGGAAGGAGAACGCCTGACCCTCGGCAGCGATGCCCTGGACAGCCCGGGCTTCGACCTGCTGGCACTGTTCACGGGCTCCGAAGGCATGCTCGGCATCGTCACGGAAGTTACCGTCAAGCTGCTCCCCAAGCCCCAGGTGGCGCGGGTGCTGCTGGCCAGTTTCGACAGTGTCGAGGACGCCGGCCGGGCAGTCGCCGAAATCATCGCTGCCGGTATCATTCCCGGCGGCCTGGAGATGATGGACAACCTGGCCATCCGCGCCGCCGAAGACTTCATTCATGCCGGCTACCCGGTGGACGCAGCGGCCATCCTGCTGTGCGAGCTGGATGGGGTCGAGGCCGATGTGCATGACGATTGTGAACGGGTGGCCGCCGTGCTGGCGCAAACCGGGGCCCGCGAGGTACGGCTGGCCCGCGACGAAGCCGAGCGCGTGCGTTTCTGGGCCGGGCGCAAGAACGCCTTCCCGGCGGTAGGGCGCATCTCGCCGGATTACTACTGCATGGACGGCACCATCCCGCGTCGCGAACTGCCACGGGTACTCAAGGGCATCAGTGACCTGTCCGCGGAATACGGCCTGCGCGTGGCCAACGTGTTCCATGCCGGCGACGGCAACATGCACCCGCTGATCCTGTTCGATGCCAACCTGCCAGGTGAGCTGGAGCGCGCCGAAGCCATCGGCGGCAAGATCCTCGAACTGTGCGTGGCGGTAGGCGGCAGCATCACGGGCGAGCACGGCGTAGGCCGCGAAAAAATCAACCAGATGTGCGCGCAGTTCAACAGCGACGAAATCACCCTGTTCCACGCGGTGAAGGCCGCCTTCGACCCGCAGGGCCTGCTCAACCCCGGCAAGAACATCCCCACCCTGCACCGCTGCGCCGAGTTCGGCGCCATGCATGTGCACCATGGGCAACTGCCCTTCCCCGAGCTGGAGCGCTTCTGATGAGCATGGACCGCGACAACAGCCAGGCCCTGCTGGAGCAGGTCGGCCAGGCGCTGAACCAAGGCACACCGCTGCGTATCCAGGGCAGTAACAGCAAAGCCATGCTGGGTAACCTTGTCGCTGGCGAAGTACTCGACACCCGCAGCCACCGTGGCATCGTCAGCTACGACCCGACCGAACTGGTGCTCACCGCCCGCGCCGGCACACCGCTGCGCGAGATCGAAGCGGCGCTGCACGAAGCCGGCCAGATGCTTCCCTGTGAACCGCCACACCTGGGCCCGGACGCCACCTTGGGCGGCATGGTCGCTGCCGGCTTGTCTGGCCCCCGGCGGCCATGGGCCGGGTCGGTACGTGACTACGTGCTCGGCACGCGGGTGATCACCGGCCACGGCAAGTTGCTGCGCTTTGGTGGCGAAGTGATGAAGAACGTGGCCGGTTACGATGTATCACGGCTGATGGCGGGCAGCTTCGGTTGCCTGGGGTTGCTGACCGAGGTTTCGTTGAAAGTACTGCCCCGGCCGCGCCAATGCCTGAGCCTGCGCCTGCCAATGGGCAGGCATGAGGCGCTGGCCGAGTTGGCCGAATGGGGCCAGCAGCCGCTGCCGATCAGCGCGGCTTGCCATGACGGCGAAGCACTGTACCTGCGCCTGGAAGGCGGTGAAGGTTCGGTACAGTCGGCACGCCAGCGACTGGGCGGCGCAACCCTCGACAGCCGGTTCTGGAGCGACCTGCGCGAGCAGCGCCTGGCATTCTTCAACAGCCCTGCACCGCTGTGGCGCCTGTCACTGCCCAACGCCACTGGCGAGCTGGACCTGCCCGGCCAGCAATTGATCGACTGGGGTGGAGCGCAGCGCTGGCTCACGTCCAGCGCACCGGCCCAGGCCATTCGCGACCTGGTCGCCAACGTTGGCGGCCACGCCACCTGCTACGCCGCCAGCGCAGACAGCAGCCCGCCGCTGCCCACGGCACTGATGCGCTACCACCAGACGCTGAAGCAACAGCTCGACCCCCAGGGCGTGTTCAACCCTGGCCGCCTGTACCCGAACCTGTGAGGCCAGACCATGCAAACCAACCTGAGTGAAGCATCCCGACGCCTGGCCCGCGCCGACGAGGCTGAAAGCATCCTGCGGTCCTGCGTACACTGCGGTTTCTGCACCGCCACCTGCCCGACCTACCAGTTGCTGGGCGATGAACTGGACGGCCCGCGCGGGCGCATCTACCTGATCAAGCAACTGCTCGAAGGCGAGCCGATCACGGCCAGCACGCAACTGCACCTGGACCGTTGCCTGACATGCCGCAACTGCGAAACCACTTGCCCCTCAGGGGTGAAGTACCACGACCTGCTGGACATCGGCCGCGCCGTGGTCGAACAACAGGTGCCGCGCCCGCTCGGTCAGCGCCTGCTGCGCCAGGGCCTACGAGCCGTGGTGCCACGCCCGGCGCTGTTCAAGGCCCTGACCCGTGGCGGCCAGGCCCTGCGCCCGCTGCTGCCGGCCACACTCAAACGCAAACTGCCGGCACGGGTAGTCGCACCCGGCCAGCGCCCGGCACCACGCCATGCACGGCGGGTGTTGATGCTCGAAGGCTGCGTGCAGCCGGCCTTGTCGCCCAACACCAACGCCGCCGCCGCGCGCCTGCTGGACCGCCTGGGCATCAGCGTGCAGCCGATCCACCAGGCCGGCTGCTGTGGCGCGGTGGACTACCACCTCAATGCCCAAGAGCAAGGCTTGCAGCGTGCGCGGCGCAATATCGACGCGTGGTGGCCCGCCATCGAAGCGGGGGCCGAGGCCATTGTGCAAACCGCCAGCGGCTGCGGCGCATTCGTGCGTGATTACGGCCACCTGCTGGAAAACGACCCCCGTTACGCCGCCAAGGCCGCGCGGGTCAGCGCCCTGTCCCGCGATCTGGTAGAAGTACTGCGCGATGAGCCGGTCGAGCAACTGGGCCTGTGCGCCGAACAGCGCCTGGCCTTCCATTGCCCTTGTACCTTGCAACATGCCCTCAAGCTGGGCGGCGCGGTAGAAGCACTGCTGACGCGCCTGGGCTTTACCCTCACCAATGTGCCGGACGGCCATTTATGCTGCGGCTCGGCGGGTACCTATTCGCTGACCCAGCCCGAATTGTCGCTGCAACTGCGTGACAACCGCCTCAACGCACTGGAAAGCGGCAAACCGCACGTCATCGCCACCGCCAACATCGGCTGTCAGGCCCACCTCGACGGGGCCGGGCGTACGCCGGTACGCCACTGGATAGAAATTGTCGAAGCAGCCTTGAACCCGGAGAACCCCCATGCATAGCAAGTTCGTGATCGGCCAGGCCGAAGTCGCCCGCGTATTGGCCGCCGCCCGCCAGGAAGCCTTGGTCCAGCACTGGAACGTGACCATCGCCGTGGTTGACGACGGAGGTCACCCGCTGGCCCTGGAGCGCATGGACGGCTGTGCGCCAGCCAGTGCTTACATCGCCGTGGAAAAGGCCCGGACCTCTGCGCTGGGGCGCAAGGAAACACGGGATTACGAAGAGATGGTCAATAGTGGCCGTACTGCATTTGTCACTGCACCGCTGCTCACCAGCCTGGAAGGTGGCGTGCCGTTGCGGGTGGAGGGCCAGGTGGTGGGTGCGATTGGGGTGTCCGGGGTCAAGTCCGAGCAGGATGCCCAGGTCGCCAAGGTCGGGGCGGCGGCCCTCTGAGCCCTGTACCTGCCTCTTCGCGGGCAACACATATCGAGCAGACTGAACACCGAGCGGACAGACAATGCCAAACCATCAACTCCAGATCGCCCCCATCCTCCAGCGCTTCATCGAAAACGAAGTCCTCCCCGGCACCGGCATCGAAGCCGCCTCCTTCTGGCAAGGCTTCAGCACCCTGGTCCACGACCTGGCCCCGCAAAACCGTGCCCTGCTCGCCGAACGCGAGCGCCTGCAGGCCGAACTGGACAACTGGCACCGCCAGCACCCCGGCCCGATCCGCGACATGGCCGCCTACCGGCACTTCCTGCAAGGCATCGGCTACCTCGTGGATGCCCCCGAAAACGTGCAAATCAGCACCCACAACGTCGACCGCGAGATCGCCGTACAAGCCGGCCCGCAACTGGTCGTGCCACTGAGCAATGCCCGCTACGCCCTCAACGCCGCCAACGCCCGCTGGGGCTCACTGTACGATGCCCTCTATGGCACCGATGCCATCGCCGAAACCGCGGGTGCCGAGCGCGGCCAAGGCTACAACCCGGTGCGCGGCGCCAAGGTGATTGCCTATGGCCGGCAATTCCTCGATACCTCAGCCCCGCTTGCCGGCGCCTCACACAGCGACGCCAAGGCCTACGCGATCAACCAGGGCGCACTGCAGGTCACCTTGGCCGATGGCCGCCAGGTTGGCTTGCAAAACCCCGCACAAATGCGTGGCTACCAAGGCGAGCCGAACACGCCAACGGCGATCCTGCTGCAGCACCACCAACTGCATTTCGAAATCCGGATCGACCCGGCCAACGTCATCGGCCAGCAAGACCTGGCCGGGGTCAAGGACATCCTGCTGGAAGCCGCACTGACCACCATCATCGACTGCGAAGATTCAGTGGCAGCCGTCGATGCCGACGACAAGGTCAATGTCTATCGCAACTGGCTGGGCCTGATGAAAGGCGATCTCAGCGAACAGGTCAGCAAGGACGGCAAAACCTTCAGCCGCACCTTGGCCGCCGACCGCCAGTATCACGGGGCAAACGGCCAGCCGCTGACCTTGCCGGGCCGTTCGCTGCTGTTCATCCGCAATGTCGGCCACCTGATGACCAACCCGGCGATCCACGACCGCGATGGCCGGGAAATTCCGGAAGGCATCCTCGATGCCGTGGTCACCAGCCTGATTGGCCTGCACGACCTCAAGCGCCGAGGCAACTCGCGCGAAGGCAGCCTGTACATCGTCAAGCCGAAAATGCACGGGCCGGCCGAAGTGGCCTTTGCCGACCAGCTGTTCGGTCGCGTCGAGGCCCTGTTGGGCCTGCCCGCGAATACCCTGAAGATGGGCATCATGGACGAAGAGCGGCGCACCAGCGTCAACCTCAAAGCCTGCATCGCCAGTGCGGCATCACGGGTGGTGTTCATCAACACCGGCTTCCTCGACCGCACCGGGGACGAGATGCACAGCGCCATGGAAGCCGGTGCCATGTTGCGCAAGGGCGACATGAAAAGCAGTGCCTGGATCCAGGCCTACGAGCGCAGCAACGTGCGGGTGGGGCTGGCCTGCGGCTTGCGCGGCAAGGCGCAGATCGGTAAGGGCATGTGGGCCATGCCCGACCTGATGGCGGCCATGCTCGAACAGAAGATTGCCCAGCCCAAGGCCGGTGCCAACACCGCCTGGGTGCCCTCGCCGACGGCCGCAACGCTGCACGCGCTGCATTACCACCAGGTAGACGTGGCAGGGGTACAGCAGGCGCTGGAAGCAGCCAACCGGAACGCCCAGCGCGACGCATTGCTGAACGACCTTCTCAGCGTACCGGTCAGCCCCGAGCGGCCCTGGAGTGCCGACGATATCCAGGCTGAACTGGACAACAACTGCCAAGGCATCCTCGGTTACGTGGTGCGCTGGGTCGAACAAGGGGTCGGCTGCTCCAAGGTACCGGACATCCACGATGTGGGCCTGATGGAGGACCGCGCCACCCTGCGCATTTCAGCGCAGCACATCGCCAACTGGCTGCACCATGGCGTGGTGGGTGCCGAGCAGGTCGAGGCCACGCTGCAACGCATGGCCAAGGTGGTAGACCAACAGAATGCCGGGGACCCGGCGTACCGGCCAATGGCGGCCAACTTCGAGGCATCGCATGCGTTTCGCGCCGCCCGAGCGCTGGTGTTCAAGGGGCGCGAGCAGCCCAGTGGCTATACCGAGCCGTTGCTGCATGGCTGGCGGTTGAGGTTCAAGCAGCAGGTTCAACGCTAGCCCAAGCTGCGCGGTGTTGCTGGCGCGGCCTTGTGTCGCGCCGGCAGCAAACATCTGCCACCGGCCAGTCAGGGGTGGCATTCCGGCGTCTTCAGAAATTTCCCACAACGTTTCCGGAAGCGTCCTACTTGCTGCCTCTGCACGCAAAAAACAAGATCGGCACTGGAAAACGCAAGGTCGCGATCCAGAGGAGGCTCCGTATGCACCTTTACGCCCGCTCCATTGCCGAACTGCGCAGCAGCTTGTGCGAAATGCTGGCCCATGACATCCGCAACCCCGAAGAGGATCCGCACCTGTCGGGGGTGATGTTCTTCTGCGCCACCGACGAACACTCCCGGCAACTGATCGAGCGTATCGAGTTGCTGGCCAGCGAAGTGTTCTTCGACCCGAACGGGCGGGCCATTGCGGAACACCTGAAAGCGGCCGCAGTCGATGGCGTGCGCATCAAGCGCAACCGCAAGGCGCCAGCGGATGAAACGGTGATACGCATCGCAGTGGCCGACAAGGGCTATATCACGGTGAGTACAGCCCGGCTCTGAGATTATGGGGCTGCTTTGCAGCCCCATGCCCTTCCCTGGCCAATCCGCTATCCTGAGCACTCCCCCGCTCCGGACCGCCCCATGGAACTGCACATTCGCCTGGAGGGCCGCAAAGGCTTGGCCGACCAGCTCTATCAGCAACTGCGCGCCGGTATCGACAGTGGCCACCTGACCGCCGGCACCCAGTTGCCACCCACCCGCCTGCTGGCCGAGCAACTGGGCGTGTCGCGCAAGACGGTGGCCGAGGCCTATTCGCGGCTTACCTACGACAACCTGCTCAGCGGTGTGGTCGGCCGTGGCACTTTCATCACGCCGCGCCAACCGCTGCGTAGCCATGAATCCACCACCATCCCCCTGGCCGGCGCCGCGTCCCTCGAGCGCTGGCAGCAGCGCGCCACCGTGCTCGGCCAACGCCAGCTGCAAGCGCCCTCCCGCTATGACTTTATCGGTGGTGCTTCAAGCAAGGCACAGTTCCCCTTCGACCCGTGGCGCAGCTGCCTGAACTACGCCCTGCGCCGCAGCCAGCGCCACCCCGAGCGGCAGTTTCCGGCCCAGGGCCTGCCGGAGCTGCGCGAGGCCATTGCCCACCACATCGCCTACGCCCGCGGCGTGCACTGCAGCGCAGCCGACCTGCTGGTGTGCAACGGCGCCCAGCAAGCGCTGGACATGATCGCCCGGGTATTGGTGGAACCCGGTTGCCAAGTGGCCATGGAAGACCCCGGCTACCCACCCGCCCGGCAACTGTTCCTGGCCCTTGGTGCGCGCGTGCAGTCCGTTCCGGTGGATGATGAAGGCCTGCGCGTCGAGCACATCGCCGATGGCACCCGGTTGATCTATGTAACGCCGTCACACCAGTTCCCGCTGGGCATGCCCATGAGCGAGCCACGTCGGCACGCCCTGCTGGCCCGGGCGGCTGAGCTGGGCGCGCTGATCATCGAAGACGACTACGATTGCGAGTTCCGTTACCACGGGCCGGCAGCGGACGCATTGCAGCGCCTCGACCGCCATGGCCTGGTGGCCTATGTGGGGACCTTTTCCAAGACGTTGCTGCCCGAGCTGCGGCTGGGCTATGCCGTGTTGCCGCCTGCCGTGCTGCAGGCGGCCTGCGTGGCCAAGCACCTCAGTGACTGGCACAGCCCGACCTTGCTGCAGTGGGCGCTGGCGCGCTTTTTGGGCGAAGGCCACCTGAACAAGCACATCCGCCGCTGCCATGAGGTTTACAGCGCCCGCCGCGAACGTATCCTGGCGCGCCTGGGCGGCGACCTGTCACCGTGGTTCAGCGCCATACCTGCCAGCGCGGGCTTCCACCTCAGCGCGCTGGCCAAGCCTGGGGTCGATGTCGAGTTGCTGGCCAACCTGGCGCGCAAGGTGGAGGTGGGCCTGTATTCGCTGGCGCCGTTCTTCAGCGAAACACCGGTACGCCCGGGGCTTTTGCTGGGCTTTGGCGCTATCGAGCTGCTGGACATCGACCCGGCACTGGACCGGGTGCGCGATACCCTGCAACGCCTCAGCTGACCGGCGCGGCCCTGCCCGCCGCGGGCGGGCGCGCGATGGCCGCAGCATAGCCACGCGGGTTGAAACAGGCGGTTACCAGCAGCATCGCCATCACGGTCACGGTCAGCAGCATCCACGATGCCTGGAAGTCGCCACTCACGTCACGCAACCAGCCGGTGATGTACGGCACGATACCGGTGATGATAAAGCCGATCCCCTGTACGAATGCCGCCAGGCTGCCGGCTTCGGCAGGCGTCTTGAGGTGTTCCAGGGTCAGCGTCAGGCTCTGGCTGAAGCAGGCGCCCAGGCCAAAGCCGATCATGGCGACCCACAGTCCTGCAGCCACCGTGGGGGCCAGTAGCAGGCCGAGGAAACCCGCCAGCTGAATCGCCAGCGCCAGCCAGAGGCCTGGACGCCGATCTGCCCAGCGCCGCAGCAGCAGTGGCAGGCCGAGCGCGCCAGCCACCTGGAAAATGGTCATCAGGCCGACCAGGTCGGCGCCACCCTGGGCACTGCCGCCGTGCTCGATATGGTAGGCCGGCAACCAGGCCACCATGCTGGTGTAACCGCCATTGATCAGGCCGAAGTACAAGGCCAGCAACCACGCCCGGCGGGTGCCGAACCAGTGTCCACCCGCAGCGCCCGCCAGCTTCGGTGCTTCCTGACGTGGGCGCAGCACGACCCAGGCCAGCACCGCCAGCACTGCCGGGGCTGCCCACAGGCCCAGGCCGGCCTGCCAGTGGCCGAAGTGGCCACTGATATGTGGCCCAAGCACGGCCGCCAGGCCGCCGCCCGTCATCAGTGCCGCCGAATACAGGCCCATCGCCCCGGCCAGCCGCCCAGGGAACCATCGATTGACCAACCCTGGCATCATGCCTTGCACCACCGCCACGCCCAGGCCCGCGACCACCGCACTGGCAATCAACGCCCAGGCGCTGTCCAGTTGCAGGCGCCACAGGCAGGCCAGGGCGATCGCAGCCAGGCCACCGAGCATGCCGCCATGCTCGCTGATCCAGCGCCGCAGCCAGGGTTGCAGCAACGGTACCAGCCCCATGCACAGCACCGGCAACGCCGTCAGCAAGGCGGCCTGCTGGTAGCCCAGGCCAGTGCTGGCACGCATAGGTTCGAGTAACGGGCCGATACTGGTCAGGATCGGCCGCAAGTTCAGCGCCAGCAGACTCACCAGCAACAGGTTCAACGCAGCTCTCATTGTGAATCGGTTCTCTTGTAGCAAGACCCGGCCATTATCCCGGCTCGGTCAGCCTGGCAGAAATGAAGAGATTGGATGCCTGTCAGTGGCCACCTGAATGGTCGATTGGCCTCCTGCATATGCGCGGGATTGGCTATCGCGGGTGGCCAAAGGGCGGCGCTACAGTAGTGCCATTCCCACCCCATATCCTTTGGAGACAGCCATGCACAACCGTATCGAATGGGCCAAGCACGCCCCCGAAGCCTACAAAGCCATGGTCGGCCTGGAACAGGCCCTGGCCAAGAGCGGCCTGGAGAGTTCCCTGCTGGAGCTGGTGCGCCTGCGGGCATCGCAGATCAACGGCTGCGCCTACTGCGTGAACCTGCATGCCAACGATGCACGCAAGGCCGGCGAGACTGAGGCGCGCTTGCAGACGTTGAGCGTATGGCGTGAGACCACCTACTTCACCCCACGTGAACGTGCGGCACTGGCCTGGGTCGAGAGCCTGACCCGCTTGCCTGAGCATGGGGCGCCGCAGGGGGAATATGAAGCCTTGCAGGCACATTTCGAACCGGCCGAGGTGGCCAACCTGACCTTGGCGATTGCCACCATCAATGCCTGGAACCGGTTTGGTGTCGGGTTTGCCATGGTGCCGTCCTGATCATTAACCGGTAGCCCGCGAAGAGGCCACCACAGGTGACACATCAACGCCCAGTCAACCGCGCCCGATAGCTCCCGGGGCTCTGCCCGGTCCACTTCTTGAACGCACGGTGGAACGCACTGGGCTCCTGGAACCCCGCCTGCTCGGCGATTTCGGCGATGCTCAACACCCCTTCGCGCAAGCGCTCGAAGGCCATCGCCCGGCGTACTTCGTCTTTGATCTGCTGATACGAACGCCCCTCCCGGTCCAACTGCCTGCGGAAGGTACTGGCGCTGACCCCCTGCTGCTGCGCCAGCGCCGCCAATGTCGGCCACTGGCCATAACGCAGTGCGCGCAAACGCCGGTACACCTCGGCCACCAGCCCGTTCTGGTTACGAAAGCGAATCACCAGCCCCTGTGGCGCAGTGCGCAGAAAGGTTTTCAAGGCTGGCAGGTCCTGTACCACCGGCAACCGCAGGTAGGCACTGTCGAATTCCACCTCGGTACGGCCGCTGCCCAGGCGCAAGTCTGGCCCCCACAGCAGCAGGTCGTCCTCCTGGGCCGGGCGCGACACCGCCAGCTCGGTACGGTCGATGGCAATGCGCCGCCCGGCCAGCCAGCACAGCATGCCGATCATCAGCACCAAATAGGTTTCCTCGGCATACACCCGGGTCAGCGGGTCGGCGATGTTCGACTGCACGCTGATCAGCGCCCGCCCGCCACGGACCGTCAGGCTGCCACGCAGGTCGCGCAGAAACAGGCCGAAGCCGCCCATGCATTGGCGCAAGGCCTTTTCCAGGTTCGGTTCAAGTATCAAGCCCCGGCAGATCAGGGCGAAGCTGCCCAACGGCATGCCATGGCTGTCGAGGCAGAAAAACTCGTCGTCCAGCCGTTGAATCATCGCCAGCCAGAGCTGGGCGAAGGCCCTGGCCGGCACGCGGGCCTGGGGCTGTTCCAGCAGCTGTGGGTCGATGCCCACGGCACGCAGCTGTGCATCACGCTCGGCGGGGTTGTCGCGCAGGGCATGGAGCATGGCGTTGAGAAAGTACACGGCGACCGAATCGCTATCGCGCATGGCGGTTTTCGCTGTCTATGCTGAGTGGCAAAAAGTGCCAGGTTGTTTGAACAGTTCCGGCATAGGCTGCAACAGAGCCTTTGCCTAGACTCGATCCCACTCCGGGACCGCCGGCCATTCTCGCAGAGCCTGGCCCGGTCCCGCCATGCCTTCGCAATCGGAGCCCCTATGAGCAACGCAGAAATCTACGTCGTCAGTGCCGTCCGTTCAGCCATTGGTGGCTTTGGCGGCTCCCTGAAGGACCTGCCGCTGGCCGACCTGGCCAGCACCATTACCCGTGCTGCCATCGAGCGTTCGGGCCTGGCCGCCGATCACGTTGGCCATCTGGTGATGGGCACGGTAATCCCCACTGAGCCGCGTGACGCCTACCTGGCCCGTGTGGCAGCAATGAACGCCGGCATCCCCAAGGAAACCCCGGCGTTCAACGTCAACCGCCTGTGCGGCTCGGGCCTGCAGGCCATCGTTTCGGCAGCCCAGGGGCTGTTGCTGGGGGACACCGACGTGGCCGTTGCAGCCGGTGCCGAATCCATGAGCCGTGGCCCATACCTGCTGCCACAGGCACGCTGGGGCGCGCGCATGGGTGACCTGCAAGGCATCGACTACACCGTCGGCGTGCTGCAGGACCCGTTCCAGCACTTCCACATGGGCATCACCGCCGAAAACGTCTCGGCCAAACACGGCATCACCCGCGAAATGCAGGACGAACTGGCCCTGACCAGCCAGCGCCGCGCCGCCCGCGCCATTGCCGAAGGCCGCTTCGACAGCCAGATCGTGCCGCTGGAGCTGAAAACCCGTAAAGGCAGCGTGCAGTTCAGTGTCGACGAGCATGTGCGTGGCGAAGTGACCGCTGAACAACTGGCCGGCATGAAGCCGGTGTTCAAGAAAGACGGCACCGTCACCGCCGGCAACGCCAGCGGCATCAACGACGGCGCCGCCAGCCTGGTGCTGGCGACGGGCGACGCCGTACGCCGCCTGGGCCTGAAGCCGCTGGCCCGCTTGGTGGGTTACGCCCACGCCGGTGTCGAACCTGAGCTGATGGGCCTGGGCCCGATCCCGGCCACCCGCAAGGTGCTGGAAAAGACCGGCCTGAAGGTGCAGGACCTGGACGTGATCGAGTCCAACGAAGCGTTCGCCGCCCAGGCCTGCGCCGTGGCCCGCGAGCTGGGCTTCGACCCGGAAAAGGTCAACCCCAACGGTTCGGGCATTTCCCTGGGCCACCCGGTGGGCGCCACGGGCGCGATCATCGCCACCAAAGCCATCCATGAACTGCAGCGCATCCAGGGCCGCTACGCGCTGGCCACCATGTGCATCGGTGGCGGCCAAGGCATTGCCGTGGTCTTCGAACGCGTCTGAGGGAGGCTGACACATGAGCATTGAACAAATCGCCGTGATCGGCGCCGGCACCATGGGCAACGGCATTGCCCAGGTGTGCGCAGTGGCCGGCTACCAGGTGCTGCTGGTGGACGTGTCCGACGCAGCACTGGAGCGTGGTGTGGCCACCTTGAGCAAAAACCTCGAGCGCCAGGTCAACAAAGGCACCCTGGATGCGGACAACGCCGCAGCCGCCAAAGCCCGCATTCGCACCAGCACCGACTATAGCCAGCTCAACGGTGCACAGCTGGTGATCGAAGCCGCGACCGAGAACCTGCAGCTCAAGCAACGCATCCTGCAGCAGGTGGCGGCCAACGTCGCTGCCGACTGCCTGATTGCCACCAACACCTCGTCGCTGTCGGTCACCCAGCTGGCTGCCAGCATCGATCACCCCGAGCGTTTCATTGGTGTGCATTTCTTCAACCCGGTGCCGATGATGGCGCTGGTGGAGATCATTCGCGGCCTGCAGACCAGCGACAGCACCTATGCCCAGGCGCTGGTGGTGACCGAAAAGGTCGGCAAGACACCGATCACCGCCGGCAACCGCCCGGGCTTCGTGGTCAACCGCATCCTGGTGCCGATGATCAACGAAGCGATCTTCGTGCGCCAGGAGGGTCTGGCCAGTGCCGAGGACATCGACACCGGCATGCGCCTGGGCTGCAACCAGCCCATCGGCCCACTGGCCCTGGCCGATCTGATTGGCCTGGACACGCTGCTGGCGATCATGGAGGCCTTCCATGAGGGCTTCAACGACAGCAAATACCGCCCTGCCCCGCTGCTCAAGGAAATGGTCGCGGCCGGTTGGCTGGGGCGCAAGAGCGGTCGCGGCTTCTTCACCTATTGAGGGCCCTGCGCCATGCCCCCGGTCAATGCCGCAATGCGCTGTGCCAATTTTGAAGAGCGACGTGACCGGGCCATGGCGCTGTTTGCCGAAAAGGGCTTTGGCCAGGTCAGCATGCGCGAGCTGGCGGCCCATGTGGGGCTGACCGCAGGCTCGCTGTACCATCACTTCCCGAGCAAGCAGGACTTGCTGTACGACCTGATCGAGGAGTTGTACGAGGAACTGCAGGCCACCCTGGACCAGGGCCGCCGGGCCATGGCGCGTGGGGCCTCGGCGTTGAGCTGCCTGATTGCGGCGCACTGGCAGTTGCATGCCGAGCGGCCCATGCAGTTTCGGCTGGCCGAGCGGGATTTGTGCTGCCTGAGTGACGAACAGCGGGCGCGTTTGGCGTTGTTGCGTTCGCGTTATGAAGCGGGGCTGCTGAGGCTGATTGCACCGCAGGCGAAGCTGCAAGGGGAAGCCCTGGTGGCGACGGCGCATGTGGTGGCGACGCTGCTTAACCAGTTGCCGGGGATGTTGAAGGCGCTGCCTGAGGAGCAGGGGCTGGGGTTGATGGAGAGTATGTTGGTAGGGGGTATTGAGCGAACCTTGCAGTAGCCTGTGCCGGCCTCTTCGCGGGCAAGCCCACTCCCACAGGACCTCCACTGTGCTTGAAATCTGTGGCGTACCTGTGGGAGCGGGCTTGCCCGCGAAAAAGCCAACTCAGTTATCGCAGGAGTGCCTGGATCTGCTCGTGCAAGGTATCCAGGTCAAACGGCTTGGCCAAGATCGGTGCCTTGCGAGTGATCGGGCTGCCCGATTCGAGAATCTCCGCCGGGTAGCCACTGATGAAGATCACCTTCAGGTCCGGCCGCAACTTCACCGCAGGCTCGGCAATCTCCACCCCGGAGATACCACCCGGCAGGCGGAAATCCGTCACCATCAGGTCCAGGTGCGGCTTGCTGGCCAGGATGGCAAACGCCTGCTCGCCATCTTCGGCCACCAGCACGTGATACCCCTCGCCCGCCAGGTAATCCCGCAGAATCATGCGAATCGCCGGTTCATCCTCGACGATCAGCACTACATCTTGTGCATCTTCACTCATGTTAACGCCTTGAAATGCTTACAGTTGGCCATCAGACCCCAGGCTCATGCAGAGGTTGCCCGCGCCTGGTCGTTTTGTTGTTCGTAGGTTGCCAGCGGCAGTTGCAAGGTAAACGTGGCCCCCTTGCCCTCTTCACTGTCGACCCGGATGCACCCGCCATGGGCCTGCACGATCTGTTCCGATATAAACAACCCCAAGCCCAATCCGCCGCTGGCTTGCTGGGTAGCCACCCGCTCGAACTGCTGGAAAATGCGCTGCTGGTTGGCCGCACCAATGCCGATACCCTGGTCCTGCACTTGCACGCACGCCAGGCCGTCCTGTTCGAACACCCGCACCTGCACCGGCTTGCGCTCACCATATCGCAAGGCATTGGACAACAGGTTGACCACCACTTGTTCAATGCGAAATTCGTCCCACTCACCGTGCAGCGGTTCGCAACGTTGTAGCTCGATACGCGTGTCCAAAGCAGTGGCCTGGGCAGCGAAATTCTCCACCAGGCCACCTACCAGTTGGCTCAAGTCGAAGGTCTTGGGCCGTAGCGACAGCTTGCCGGTGCGGATACGCGACACATCGAGCATGTCTTCGATCAGGCGAATCAGGCTATTGATCTGCCGTTCATCGCGCTCGACCATCGCCTGCAGCTTCTCGCCACTGAACGCTGCAAGGTTGCCGCGTGCCAGGTGCATCTTGCGCAGCTGGGTTTCCAGGATCAACCCATTGAGCGGCGTGCGAACCTCGTGGGCGACGATCGACATGAAGTCATCCCGCATTCGCACGGCATGCTCCAGCTCGCCTCGCGCCGTCTGCAACTGGGCCAACAACAGTTCCTGCTCCTGGCGGCTGCGCTCCAGCGCCTGCAACTGGCGGTCCAGCACCTTGCGCTGGCGGTACACGTCGACGAACACCGACACCTTGCTCTTCACCGCCAGGGTATCGAGCGGCTTGTGCAGGAAGTCCACCGCCCCGCTTTCGTAGCCCTTGAAGGCATAGTTCATCTCACGCCCGGCTGCGGTGACGAAGACGATGGGAATGTTGCGGGTCTTTTCCGTGCCACGCATCAGCTCAGCCAGCTCGAAGCCGTTCATGCCTGGCATTTGCACATCGAGGATGGCCAGGGCGAACTCGTGTTCGAGCAGCAGCGACAATGCGGCCTCTGCAGACTGGGCTTGATGCACCTCGCGGCCTTCGCCCTGAATCAGGGCGTCGAGGGCCAGCAGGTTCTCCGGCAGATCGTCGACAATCAACAGTTTGGCGATGGTGTGGCTTAGCATGCGCTGGATTCCAGGGCGGCGAGCAACTGCTCGATGCCACTCAGAGAAAGTATATGGTCAGGCTGGTGCAGGGCCAGGGCGGCCTCAGGCATCAGCGCAACCTGTGCGTCACGGGGGTCCTGGACGATGGTCCGCCCCCCGCTGTTCTTGATGTAGGCAAGCCCTTCGGCGCCATCTTCATTGGCACCGGTAAGCAACACGCCAAGCAGGCCGTCACCGTAGGCGTCAGCCGCCGACATGAACAGGAAATCGATCGATGGCCGGGAAAAATGCCGCGGTGGCTCCTGGCTCAGCGACAGGGTGAAGTCGCGCTCCACCGACAAGTGGTAGCCAGGCCCTGCCACATACACCTGCCCGGGCTTCAGCGGTTGCTTGTCGCGAGCCTCGCACACCGGGCGCTGCAAACGCCGTTGCAGCACCTCGGCCAACTGGCTGTCGCGGTCATCCGGCAGGTGCAGCACGCACACCACCGGGATGCCGTAGCCGGCGGGCAACGCGCCGAGCACGGTGAACAACGCCGTCACGCCGCCCGCCGAGGCGCCGATCACCACCGCGCGTACGCCGTTCATGATTTGCGGTAGATCCGTTCAGGCTTGACCAGCGGCTCGAACCGGTCGCTGTAGGCCGAAAAGTCCACCGACTCCTTGCTGCCCAGCACCAGGAAGCCGCGGTGGCACAGGGATTCATGGAATAGGCCCAGGGCGCGGTCTTGCAGTTCCTTGTTGAAATAGATGAGCACGTTGCGGCACGACACCAGCTGGGTTTCGGAAAACACGCTGTCGGTGGCCAGGCTATGGTCGGCGAAGGTCACGTTGTCACGCAGGGTGCTGTCCATGATGGCGTTGCCGTAGGCCGACGTGTAGTACTCGGAAAAGTCCCTGCGACCGCCCGCGATGCGGTAGTTTTCCGCGTACTCGCGCATGCTCTGCATCGAGTAGATACCCTGCTTGGCCTTGTCCAGCGAATGCGGGTTGATGTCGGTGGCGTAGATGATGGTGCGCTCCAACAGGCCTTCCTCGCGCAGCAGGATGGCCATGGAGTACACCTCCTCACCCGTGCTGCAGCCCGCAATCCACACCTTGATCGAAGGCCAGGTGCGCAGCAACGGCACCACTTCGTTGCGCAGCGCCAGGAAGTGCCCCGGGTCGCGGAACATTTCGCTAACCGGGATCGTCAGGTACTGCAGCAACTGCATGAACATGCCCGGGTCGTGCAGCACGCGCTCCTGCAGCGCCGACACCGTCAGGCAGTCGAACTGGCGCAGCGCGTGAAGGATCCGGCGCTTGATCGAAGCGCCGGAATAGTTGCGGAAATCGTAGCTGTACTTGAGGTAGATGGCCTCGATCAGCAAGCGGATCTCGATGTCGGTGTTACGTTCGCTAGTCAAATTCGCTCCAGTTGCGGCAGCCATACACGGATCAGCGAGAACAGGCGGTCCAGGTCGATCGGTTTGGCCAGGTAATCATTGGCCCCGGCCTGCAGGCAACGCTGCTGGTCATCCTTCATGGCCTTGGCGGTCACGGCGATGATCGGCAGCTTGCGCCAGCGCGGTTGCTGGCGGATCAGGCGGGTGGCTTCGAAGCCGTCCATTTCCGGCATCATCACGTCCATCAGCACCAGGTCGATGTCGTCATGCTGCTCCAGGCGCTCGATGGCTTCACGCCCGTTGCGGCCGATTTCCACAATCGCGCCCTTGTGCTCCAGGGCACTGGTGAGGGCAAAAATGTTACGCACATCATCGTCCACCAGCAGTATCTTGCGGCCTTCGAACACCTTGTCGCGGCTGCGTGCGGTCTTGAGCATGCGCTGGCGTTCATTGGACAACTGCGACTCGACCTTGTGCAGGAACAGCGTGACTTCGTCCAGCAGGCGCTCCGGCGAGCGAGCGCCCTTGATGATGATCGAACGCGAATACTTGAGCAGGTCGGCTTCTTCTTCGCGGGTCAGGTTGCGACCGGTATACACGATCACCGGCGGGAAGGAACGGATATCTTCGGCGGTCATGCGCTTGAGCAGCTCGTTACCGAGCATGTCGGGCAACTTGAGGTCGATGATCATACAGTCGTAGATGTTCTCGCGCAGCAGTTCCAGGGCGTCCTGGGCCATGGCCACGGCCGTGATTTCGACGTCGTCGTCGCCAATCAGGCGGGCAATGCTTTCGCGCTGTAGGTCGTCGTCTTCCACCAGCAGGATGTGCTTGAGCTTCTGGGTCAGCTTGGCCTCCAGGCGGGCGAACACTTCTTTGAGCTCGTCGCGACTGGTGGGCTTGACCGCGTAGCCGACAGCGCCCATGTGCATGGCGGCCTCGACCCGGTCTTCGACAGAAATGATATGCACCGGGATGTGCCGGGTGCAGGCCTGCTCCTTGAGGCGCTGCAATACCGTCAGGCCCGAATGGTCGGGCAGGCGCATGTCCAGCAGGATCGCATCGGGGATGTACTGGGCGGCCAGCTCGAACCCTGCGTCGGCGCCCTGCGCCACCAGGCAGCTGTAACCCAGTTCATGGGCCAGGTCGAAGAGGATGCGGGCGAAGTTGGGTTCGTCTTCGATCACCAGGATGCAGCGGTTGCCGAACGGCGCGCGCTCACGGTCGTCGTCAAACGCCGGCAACGGGCGTTTTGGCGCTGCCGCCACCGGCACCTGAGGGGCAGGCGGCAGGGTGTCGACCGCCGGGCGCAGGCTGAGGGGCTCCACGCTGTGCCCCACGCTTTCGTAGTGCTCTGGCAGGATCAGGCTGAACACACTGCCTTTGCCAGGGCTGCTGTCAACGCTGATCTGCCCGCCCAGCAAATGCGCCAGGTCGCGCGAGATCGAAAGCCCCAGGCCGGTGCCACCGTAACGGCGGTTGCTGGTACCGTCGACCTGATGGAAGGCACCGAAAATGGCCTGCTGCTGGTCGGCGGCAATGCCGATGCCAGTATCGCGCACAGCGAAGACAATGCCAGTGCCAGCCTGGTAACCGATGTTCAGGCTCACCTGGCCACGCTCGGTGAACTTGATGGCATTGGACAGCAGGTTCTTGAGGATCTGCTCCAGGCGCTGGCGGTCGGTGAACAGGGTGGCGGGTACATTCGGTTCAGCGTTTACTTCGAAGGCCAGCCCCTTGTGCCCGGCCAGCGGTTCGAACATGCCGCGCAGGCCCTCGACCAGGCGTTCCACCTGAGTGCTTTCAGGGCGCACCTCGAGCTTGCCGGCCTCGACCTTGGCAATGTCGAGAATGTCGTTGATCAGGTTGAGCAGGTCATTGCCGGCCGAGTAGATCGAATCTGCGAACTTGACCTGTTCATCGCTCAGGTTGCCTTCGGCGTTTTCCGACAGCAGTTTGGCCAGGATCAGCGAGCTGTTCAGCGGCGTGCGCAGCTCGTGGGACATATTGGCCAGGAACTCGGACTTGTACTTGCTCGAGCGCTGCAGCTCGTCGGCGCGCGCCTGCAGCTCGTCCTGAGCCTGCATCAGCTCGTCGTTCTTCAGGTCCAGCGCCTCTGTGCGTTCGGACAACTGCTCGTTGGTCTGCTCCAGCTCCGCCTGCTGGATTTCAAGGTGGGCCTGAGACTCCTTGAGCACGCGGGATTGTTCTTCCAGCTCTTCGTTGGCGGTTTTCAGCTCTTCCTGCTGCACTTGCAGCTCTTCGTTCAGCTGTTGGGTTTCGGCCAGCACTTCCTGCAGGCGTTGGCGGTAGCGGGCACTTTCAATGGAAATGCCGAGGTTGCCGCCCAGGCGTTCCATCATTTCGTGATCACGCGCCTCCAGGGGGCGCAGAAAGCCAAGCTCGACCACACCGTTGATATGGCCGCCATCAATCGCCGGCATCAGCAAGGCATTGCGTGGCAGGCCGCTGCCCAGGCCGGAACTCAAGCGGTAATAGTCTTCAGGCAGTTCCTCAAGGCAAAGCAGTCGGCCTTCACGTACGGCCTGAGCCAGCAGGCCGT
Source organism: Pseudomonas sp. NBRC 111133 (assembly GCF_001320605.1). Taxonomy (NCBI): domain Bacteria; kingdom Pseudomonadati; phylum Pseudomonadota; class Gammaproteobacteria; order Pseudomonadales; family Pseudomonadaceae; genus Pseudomonas; species Pseudomonas sp. NBRC 111133. Next base: position 159,828 of record NZ_BCBJ01000066.1, read on the forward strand.
CATGATCGCCTTTCACCTGTTCCCGGGCTTGCTCTTCAGCGTCCAGGCCATAGGTGGCCACACGCACCAGGCGCCCGTGTTCGTCACGCACATACACCGCCCCCACCACGCTGCCCAGGTAGCGGGCAAAGAAGCGTAGGATGTTGTCACCGAGCATGGGCAGGGTCAGTTGGCCCAGCACCTGTTCGGCCAGTTGGGTCTGGCCATTGCGCAGCCAGGCCTGGTGTTCCAGGCGCTCGGCTGCACGTTGCTGGGCCTTGAAGTTCTCTTCGTAGCTGTTCGACAACGCCAGCAGGTCGCGCCGCCCCAGATAAGCCAACAAGGCGCTGAGGCCGACGATGAACAGCAAAAAGGCTGAAATGGCGGTGACGGTAACGCTGCTGACCTTTTCGTTGCGTGCCATGCGCAGTTGCTGCTCGGTGCCGATCAGGCCATCGAATTCCTTACGGATCTCGTCGGTCAGGCGCTTGCCCCGACCATTGCCGATCGACCCCTGGTAATCGCCCTGGTTGCGGCGCAGGTTGATCATCTCACTGCCGAAGGTATTCCACGCTTGCTGCAGGGCAATCAGCCGATCAATGCGGTCGACCTGCTGCGGGTTGTCCTCGACCATGCCGCGCAGGCTCTGCAAGCTGGCCAGAATACGCGGCTTGGCCACCTCGTAGGGGTCGAGGAAACGCTCGTCTCCAGTGATCAGAAAGCCGCGCATGCCGGTTTCCATGTCGATCGACAGCTTGACCGTTTCGTTGGCATTACCGATCACCCGGTCGGTATGCTCAACCCACTGCATGGCCGACAGCAGGTAGTTGATCACCGCGACAAAGGCCACGGCACCCAGCAGGCCCACCCCCAGCGGGAGACCGATGTTGCGGCTCAACAGCTTGCGAAAGCTTCGTTGGTCCATCAAGGCTGATTGCATCATGTGAAAGGGCCCAAGCAAGAAAAGTCCATTGAAAAGCGTGGCTGATCAATCGTTATAGTTGTCTGCCACTGCGCCGTCCTGTTAAGCGAGTCTAACCAGCTTTGGCAGGTCTGGCAGGGCATTTAGCCAGTATTTGAAGGTGGCGTGCGCCAATCGTTCCATCTGATTGCATGGATCGGTATCCTCGGGAACTTCTGGTGCCGCCCGGTGCACAGATTAAAGACATTCATTGCACAGGACCCGTACCATGCACCTTCTGGTAGTCGAAGACGACGACATCGTTCGTATGCTGATGGTCGAAGTGCTCGATGAGTTGGGCTACGAAGTGATCGAGGCAGAAGACGCCGCAGCCGCCCTGCGGGTGCTCGAAGACGCGAGCCAGGCGCTGGCACTGATGATGACCGATGTGGGTTTGCCGGACATGCGTGGCGAAGAGCTCGCCGGCAAGGCGCGCGAATTGCGCCCTCTACTGCCTGTACTGTTCGCCAGCGGTTATGCAGACAGCCTCAATGTGCCCGAGGGCATGCACATGATCGGCAAGCCGTTCAGTATCGATCAGTTGCGGGACAAGGTGGTGGCCATCCTCGGCCCGGTTTGAGATAGGGTTGCCTGTACCGGCTTATTCGCGGGCACAGGCAATACACCTCACAACTACCTGCGCAACAGGTAGGTATCCATGATCCACCCCTTGCGCCGCCGTTCCCGCTCACGCACTTCCAGAATCTGCGCCTTCACCGCCTGTAACGGCCCAGCAATCAGCACTTCATCCTCGGTCCCCAGGTAAGCGCCCCAGTAGATGACCAACGCTGGATCATCCAGCTGGGCAAACGCGCACTGCCCGTCGAGCATCACCACCACGTTGTCGATTGGCCCCTGCCCGGTGAGGCGCCGCCCTGGTAGCACGGTCAGCGGCTCGCCAATGCGGTTGAGTGGCACCTGATGACGCGCAGCCAGCGCCTGCACACTGCTGATGCCAGGGACTATCTGCAGGCGTAGCGCCAGGCCACGTTCTCGGACCAGATCGAGTACGCGCAGGGTGCTGTCGTACAGGGTCGGCTCGCCCCACAGCAAAAAAGCGCCGGTTTCGCCGTCGTCAATTTCCTGTTCGATCAACTGCGCATACAGCGCAGCCCGCTGCCGGTGCCAGCCCTGTACCGCAGCCAGATAATCGTCCGCCCGGGCATCGCGCAAAGGGTCGGCTACTTGTAGCAGGCGATAGCCGCCCTCGGGCCGGTAGCGCTGCAGAATGCCCTTGCGCAGACGCACCAGTTCATCCTTGTCGCTACCTTTTTCGAGCACGAAGAACACACTGGCTTTTCGCAACGCATCGACGGCCTCATAGGTAACCTGGCGCGGGTCACCCGGGCCGATGCCGATCAACAACAGGTTTTTCATTGCCCTGCCCTTTGCGGGAACCAGCCGCCATTGTCAGTTGGCAGCTGGTATTTGGCAAAGCGATCGCTTAGAACATCGAGAAGTTATAACTGACAATTACCCGTGTTTCGTCCATGTCACGCGCCCACTTCTCGTAGTTACTGCGGTAAGTGGAATTACGCAGGCGTACGCTGACATCCTTGAACGTGCCACTTTGCACCTGGTACTTGAACTCGGTGTCGCGTTCCCATTCCTTACCTTCGGCCGTGCTGCCCGGCACCTTAATGTTGTCGCCGTTGATGTAACGGGTGAAGAAGGTCAGGCCGGGCACGCCCAGCGCCTTGAAGTCATAGTCATAGCGTACTTGCCAGGAACGCTCCTGGGCGGCAGCGAAGTCGTTGACCTGGGCATAGTTGACCAGGTACGGGTTGCTGCCATCCAGGTACGGCATGGCGCTGTCGCCATACATGCGCTGCCAGCCGGCGCTGAGCTTGTGGCCACCCAGGCTGTAGCCGAGCATACCGCTGAAGGCGCGGTGGTCGATTGCGCCAGCGCGGGCATTGCCGATGTCGTCACTCTTGATCAGGCGCAGATCGGCCGACAGGCTGCCGACTGCCAGCGGCTGGCTGACCACCAGGCCGAGGAAGTGCTGGCGGTAGATGTTTTCCAGCTTGGCCACTTGGTACTGGGCGCTGAAGCGCTCGTTGAAACGGTAATCGACACCGGCCAGGTCGAAGTGGTCGGCTTCGATATCGCAGGCATAGCGCTTGTTCTTGCAGTGCACGCGAATGTCCTGGCGGTCGGTGGAATCCCGGGCGGTGTATTTGTTCAGGCGAGCCAGGGTGAACTTCAGGTCGTGCAGTTCTTCAGAGGTGAGCATGGCGCCATGGAACATGGTCGGCAGCAGGCGACCATCGTTGTACTTGAGCAACGGCATATCCGGCATCATCGAACCGTACTTGAGCACGGTGTTGGAGACCTTGACCTTTGCCGCCAGGCCCATCTTCGCGTACTGGTCGGCCGAGTGCCGTGGGTCGTGGCCGGAAGACGGCAGCAAACCACTGTTACTGTCGGCCGGGCTGGAATCCAGTTTGAAGCCGAACATGCCCAGTGCATCCACACCAAAACCTACCGGGCCTTGGGTATAACCCGACTGCACATTGAGGATGAAGCCTTGTGCCCACTCTTCGCGCTTGGACGCACCTTGGCTGGAACTGCTGTGGCCGTCACGAAAATCCCGGTTGAAATAGACATTGCGTGCTTCAAGCTTGGCACTGCTGTCTTCCAGAAAACCGGCGGCCTGGGCATTGACGCCGGCACACAACAGGAACAGGCCGGCAACACGGCGCCCGGGGGCGAGGGGGAAAGGGGCAAACATGCGAGGAAACATCCAGAATAAAAACGGGTTAACAACCTGTGGCACGCGTTGGTCACGGTACTGCGACAGGCCAGAACAATAGCCGACCATCATCTGAAATGATCGCGCAAAGGCTCTGGCACGGGCCATTGGACCATGGTCTAAGCGTCCCGGCAGGTCGCCGCAGAAAACCGGCGAAATAACGCGCGCAAAACTAGGAAAGTTCCCAAATTACTTACAAAAAGTTAGCAGTTTACCCAGTACCCATGAATGACTACACTCGATATCAGCGAACAGCAGAACCCACCCGCGTGGCCGGCGTTTTCATTCTTCCTCAATGTTCGTCACGCCCTCCCACGACCGACGTACAGGAGTGATTACAGTGTCCAGACTTGCAGAGTTTCGTGCTGCCGAAAAAGCGCTCCAGGAACAGATGGCGCAACTGGAAGCGTTGAAAAAGGATGCCGGCCTAAAACGCGAAATCGAATTCGAGCAGAAACTAGTCGGCCTGATGAAAAGCTATGATAAGAGCCTGCGCGATATCATCGCCATCCTCGACCCGAAAGCCGTGACCCGGGTATCTGGCGCCGCGCCCAAGCAACAGCGCCGCCCACGCGTGGTGAAGGTGTATCAAAACCCGCACACCGGCGAGCGAATCGAGACCAAAGGCGGCAACCACCGCGGGCTCAAGGCCTGGAAAGAACAGTACGGCGCCGCGACGGTAGACAGCTGGGTACGCTGATGAAACGTCCACGCGCACTTCACACTTTTTTCACAAGGACTGGCTCAGTATCGAGACAGCTAAAGGACTAGCGACCCCATCACGCGCCCGCACATGCGGGCCTCTAATTCCAGCGCCCTGCCTTGTGCAGGGCGCTTTCATTTGCGCTATCGGCGCACTGCCGTATCATGGCCAGCCTGTCCGTTTTGCCGGTGCCCTTGCCCCGGCCCCGTCTCAGGAGTTCCCATGAGCCTGCACGATCTGCAAACCCTGCCTGGCGTCACCGCCCAGCCAGACACCGCCACCGCCCAGTTCGTCTTCAACCACACCATGCTGCGGGTCAAGGACATCGAGAAATCGCTGGACTTCTACACCCGCGTGCTGGGCTTTCGCCTGGTGGACAAGCGCGACTTCCCCGAAGCCGCTTTCAGCCTGTACTTCCTGGCCCTGGTCGACCCGGCGCAGATCCCTGCCGATGACGCCGCACGCCATCAGTGGATGAAGTCGATCCCTGGCGTACTGGAGCTGACCCACAACCACGGCACCGAAAACGATGCCGGGTTTACCTACCACAACGGCAACACCGACCCGCGCGGGTTTGGCCACATCTGCATTTCGGTGCCGGACGTGCGCGCCGCCTGTGCACGCTTCGAAGCGCTGGACGTACCGTTCCAGAAACGCCTGCAGGACGGGCGCATGAACTACCTGGCCTTCGTCAAGGACCCGGACGGTTACTGGGTGGAAGTGATCCAGCCAACCGAACTCGAAGGCTAAGCGTTCATCGCCGTGCGCTCGTCGGGCCGGGAACTCCCGGCCCCTTGCTGTGGTATATGAAGGTAACTGCTTCACATGCCACAGCGAGGTAAGGACGATGCAATCTCTTCACTGTGAATACCGCAAGCACACCATCACCGCCAGCGTGATGCCCCACCCCGACTCTCCCCTGCCCTATGCCGCCGGCTGCCTGATCACCGCCCCTGACGGGCATACCAGCAGGCGCATGTCGATGCCAATGAAGTTTTTCTCGGACCTTGAGAATGCGCAGCATGTGTCGCTGGCTCACGGCCGGGCCCTGGTTGACCAGCAGCTGGATGAGGGGCACAAGGTGTTTTGATCCCTTGATTGCCTGTACTGGCCTCTTCG
>NZ_BCBJ01000067.1:0-6559 GCF_001320605.1 Pseudomonas sp. NBRC 111133
CCGGCATCGCCACCACATCGAACACCCGCTCCGCCGCTGCAATGGCAAGCTCGGAAAACGCCAGTTCTTCGGCCTCCGGTCCACCCGCCATCCCGATTGGCGTCACGTTCACCAGCATCGGCGGGCAGATATCGCCCAGGTCCGGTACCCAGCGATAGCCACAAGTATCCGCCAGCTGGCGCCCGGCTTGCTCGTTGCGCGCAACGATCAAGCCCTCGGCAAAGCCGGCATCGCGCAAGGCACTGGCCACGGCCTTGGCCATGCCACCACTGCCGCGCAGGGCAAAGGCAGTGCCCGGGTCGACCTCATGCTGTGCCAGCAACTGGCGGACAGCCAGGTAGTCAGTGTTGTAGGCCTTCAGGTGCCCCTCGGTGTTGACCAGGGTATTCACCGATTCAATGGCCGCAGCCGACGGGTCGATTTCGTCGACCAGGGCCATGCAGGCCTCCTTGTACGGCATCGACACGCCACACCCGCGGATCCCCAATGCGCGGATACCTGCCACGGCGGCTGGCAGGTCATCCGTGCGCATGGCCTTGTAATAGAAGTCCAGGCCCAACTGCTGGTACAGGTGGTTGTGAAAACGCACGCCGAAGGTGCCGGGGCGCCCGGCCAGGGAGATGCACAGTACAGTGTCCTTGCTTGGAGTTGTCGACATAACCTGCTCCTTTGTCATAGCTGAAACGTTTTTTCAGCGTATCAGAGGCAACCACTCGTCGTCCCTTACATAACCTTTACCGTTTCCCTGTGCTCAGCTGACGAAGACCGGAGTCATAGTAGTAAGGCCCCGAACGAGGGGTTTCCCTGCGAGGTTGCGTTATGAACCGTCTCATTCCCGGAGTTGCCTTGCTGATCGGTGCCTTGGCCGTCAGCGGGCCTGCTGCTGCGCATGGCGGCCATGGCGGCGGCGGTTGGTATGGGCCGGGCCCGCTGTTGGGCGCGGCGGTGGTCGGCGCGGTGGTCGGGGCAACGGTGTATGGCGGACGTGACCGCACCGTGTATGTCGAACGCCAGCCGGTCTATTACGGCCCGCCGCCAGTCTATGTGCAACCACCACCGCAGCCGGTGTATTACCAGCCGTACTACGCACCAGCACCACCGCCCCCGGGCTACCGCACCTACTACGGCCCGCCGCCGGTGTATTACGGCCCGCCGCGCTGGTAAGGGTTGATAGAACTAATGACCACTATTGAGCACGTTGATTTCAAACCGCCCCGGCGGCTGCGTATGGTAGTGCCATGTCTTGCAGGAGGTCCCCATGGCCACTATCCATATCATGTCCGTCGTTGGCAGCGCCGTCCCCGCCTCACTGCGTGAGCAGGGCCTGCTGGCTTGCTGGTACCTGGTACGCAACGGTGAAGCCGTGAGCGGCCCGATGCCGACACTGGCCTCGGCCCAGGCACTGGTTGCACAGTTGCAACCCGGCACCTTGGTTGCCTGACCCGAATTTGTTGTGCGTTGCTCCCTACGCCCTTATGGCCCACCAAGATGGTGGGCTTTTTTTTGCCTGGGCCGCCTCAGCGTTGCGAGCTACGGCTCAGCTGGCTGCTCAGCACCATGATCTTGCCCTGAAGCCGCCCTACCGTCAGCACCAGCTCGTTGCGCTCCCTGGCCAGCTGGTCCGCTTTGGTTTCTGCCTCTCGGCGGGCATCGCGCTCGATGTCCAGCAGCTCGGTCAGGCGGCGGATAACTGCAACATCCGCGCTGTCCATCGCACGTTCGGCCGCATCCCTGGACAACCACTTGCGCAGCCACAGAAACGCACCTAGCAACACCGTGCCCGTACCGCTCAGCCAAGTGACTGTGCCTGGGCCGAGGTCGGTCGGATCCATGTGAACCTCATTACCAATGATGAAGTGATGAGCCCTGGAGAAAAGTGTCTCGCTGGCTTTCCTTGTTTGCCGCTTTAATTTAGCCTACAGCTAATTTCATCACAAGAGGCAATTTAGCCGTGCGCACATTTAGCAGCAAGCTAAAGACTGGCATGCTTTGCCCTATGGACATCTACGACATTCGCAAGCACAACCTGGTCAAATTGATCGGCAGCCAGAGGAAGGGATCCTGCGCAGAACGCTGGGGGATGGCGCCTGCACACCTGAGCCAGATCCTTTCTGACAAGACCGCAAAAAACCTGGGCGATGACGTAGCCCGCCGAATCGAGGGCATCGAAGGCCTGCCACGCGGGTGGTTCGACGCACTGTCGACAGGTGACCCGGTGCAGCTGCCAGTCGAAATTGTCGACGGCAAACTTTCTGCGGCCGACCTGGTCAAGCAGATGCTTGCCAGAAGTGGCAAAGGCATCCCCGAAGAAACTCGGCAGCGGTTGCTGGCCGCAGCTGAAGAGCCGCTGGACGCCACACGGGGGAAGGCCGAGCTTGTTCGCCCTGGCCTGGTGGGTGATGAAGTATGGATTGCCCACTACGACGTGCGGGCCGCCATGGGCGGTGGCCAGATCCCCCACGATTACCCGGAAATGTTCAAGGACGTTCGCGTCAGCCCTAGCCATCTTCGCGAGCTGGGCGTGGAATTCACTGAACACCACCACCTCAAGATGGTGACCGGCTGGGGCCAGTCAATGGAACCGACCATCAGGCACCGTGACCCGCTGATCGTGGATGTGAGCATCCGGGATTTCGTGGGCGACGGGATCTATTTCTTTTCCTGGGGCGATCACATCTACATCAAGCGGCTGCAAATCGCTGATGAGGACCACTTCGAGATGATCTCCGACAACTCACGGCACAAGGACCGCATGATCCGCCGCGAAGAAACCTACATCCAGGCCCGGGTGCTGCTGGTGTGGAATGCACACCTGGTTTAACGCCGAAGCCCGCCACCCAGGCGGGCTTTTCATGATGCTCAGAATGGCGCCTGCGCTTCCACCTCCTCCGCCTTGCTGTCCTGCTCAACGATGAAGTCGTCGCGCTCCTCCACACTGCTGCGCGCCCAACGTACGGTAACGCTCTCGTCATCGTTGAACGTAAGGTCCAACTCGGACGTTTCGGACAACAGGCCCATCACCTCCTCCCACTCCGCATCACCGTCGGTATCCAGGCGATGCACCACCACCCAGCGCTGGGTCTGCGCGACCGGGTGGTTGATCATGGACGACACCCGCAGGCTAAGACGCTCGATTCCGGTCATTGCCTGACGCTGCCGGGAAGTTGACTGCATGTGCATAGGCCTATTCTCACCCTGAAATCTGTATATTTGTACAGTTGTTTAGAAAAGCTTATCTCACCGCCAAATCCAGCGTAAAGCCCCCACCGCTGAAAATTTTCGCCATTAGGTAATTTTGCGCAAAGCGAAATTTATTTAGCCTTACGCTATTGACTCAAATTTAGCTTATGGCTAATTTTCATCCCGCAGCCGCAAACACGTCCGCCAGAGCCCCCAGCCAATCCTAGCTTTGCGTCAGGAGTTCTCATGACCGTAGACATCAGCAACCTCATCATCGCTACGCCGGTAGCCGTATCCTCGTCCAACCCCGTTGCACTCGAACTCAACGGTGCTGAAGCAATTGCCAGTTACCCGAGCATCGTCAAGGTGCTCAGCGATGGTTCGATCCAGTTCTCAGCCCCCACCAAAGGCGCCTCAAGCAAAAGCACCCACAGGACCCGCTGCGAGTGGACGGAAACCGAGGAGTGGACACTGGCCAGCGCCCAGGATCACTGGAACTACCAAACCATGACGCTGACCAAGGTCAACGCTGCACAGAAGGTGGTCATCGCCCAGATGCACGTGCGTGGGGACGATAGCCCGCCAGTGAAGGTGTTCTGGAACAAGGGCAACATCACGCTGGGGTTTCGGCGCACCTACAACCAGGCCGACCCGGTGAACTCGACACTGCTGAAAGGCGTGCCGCTGGGAGGCAGGTTCATCGTCAGCATCCACACCACGTCTGCCGGCGTGGTCAACGTAACGGCCAAATACAACGGTGTTTCCGGCTCGTCAGGCAATTTGCAACTCGACAGTACCTGGGCGCCACGCGTGTTCGAGTTTCACGGCGGCATCTACAACCAGGTTGACTACACCGATACAACACCGGCCGATGACGGCTCGGTCTGCATCATCAGCGAACTGTCACTGATCCACCGCTGATCGATGCAAGCCCTAAAGGCATCTCGGCGCCCTGCCCGTCACGGGTTGCGCCGGGTCGCCGTGACACGCCACGCCAGTGATTAGTCTCGATGAGTCATATTGTTGCCTTCCCGCTCCCAGACTAATAATTAACTGTCTGCCTGGGGAGGCGCGAAACATGCAATCACGATTCGTCATTATCCCTGCCGTGCCAGTGGAAGGTGACTCTTTCCGCATCGGTAACCGGTTCTATGCCGCTACCACTTCGGGCGGCTTCGACATCTACGACAACCAGGAAAAACAGCGGCTCAAACGGGGCTATATCAACAAGTCCGAAGCGGCGGCAGCGTGCACGTTGATGAACGCCGAATCACGCAACCCAAAAGAGCTGTTTCCCATCCTGCGTACCGACTGATTTGTTATCCGACCTGATCATGGCCGCGCCCAGCGGCCAGCGCGGCCGTGCGCCTGAAATCAGGCTCTGCTCCGCTACAGGATTAAATTTCCTTCACCTTGCGCCCTTTAGTCATAAGGCATTCGACAGCGTTTGGGCCATACTCCACAGATGTTTTTTGGGGTTTGGCGAGTTTTCGAAAGTGAGGAAAGCCCGTATTTACGGGCCTTCCAGCCCATCCCGATACACTGCATCCCACTTGAAAACACAGCCATTGGTACAAAAATTGGTACGAGCTGGCTGTACGCACATACAGCGGTTTTCCGTCACCAAACCTCATCCCATGCCGCCAACATCACCATGCAGTATTTCAAGGGTGGTTAGCGGTGGCGGAGGGTTGATTTCATTGGCGCAAACACCCCGTCACCACCCTCATTTCCCTATCAGTGGTATCAAAATTGGTTTCAGCTGATAGCTGTCGCTATCTGTCCGCTTTCGACCCGAAGCCGACATTGAAGCGGAAATGGATTGGGTGCTCGCGTAATTCTGAAATAGGATGGAGCATCCTCATTTAAGATTGCGCACTAGCGGCAAGCATACTCATGGAACGAAAGGCAAACCCGTCATCCACCTCTGATTGGGTCATACGCAGCACTACACCTGGCAGTGTGGAGCGCATTGAAGCGTGGTTTGGGGGCCATGGCTACGACCCGCATCGTCACGATACATATTCGATAGGCCGTACCCTTGCCGGGGTTCAGAGCTTTCACTACAAGGGAGCGCTGTGCCACGGCGTGCCAGGCAACACACTTGTATTGCATCCCGACGAAGTGCATGACGGCATGGCTGGCACTGATGTGGGTTTTCGCTACCGGATGGCCTACATCGACCCGTCGCTGATACAGAACGTTCTCGGGGGAGAACCGTTGCCTTTCATTGCTGGCGGGCTCTCCTGCGACCCGCGCTTGTACCACGCCAGCGAGGCTTTCGTGCAGGCACTGGATCATCCTCTAGAAACATTAGAGGAACAGGACGCCGTTTATGACTTGGCAATGGCGCTTCGAGCAGTCGGCGGCAAGCCACGTGGCCGCAAACGTCTGGATTACCGCTCTGCCGAGCGTGCCAGGGAGTTCATCATGGAGCACCTTCAAGAGGGCATCACGCTGGAGATGCTGGAACAGGCGAGTGGGCGAGAGCAATGGAGCTTATCGCGAGACTTTCGGGCCCTCTACGGCACCAGCCCATACCGTTTTGTCACGCTAAGGCGCCTGGACTCTTTCCGCAGACTGATTCTGGATGGTTTCACACTGGTCGATGCCGCCCTCGCAGCAGGCTTTCATGATCAGAGCCACATGACCCGGCACTTCACGCGCACCTACGGCGTGCCGCCTCTGCGTTGGCTGGAACGCTTACGCACTGTCCGCTGAGTTGCAGGATCGTACAAGAACAGCGCGCTTTCCATTCGATAGGCTGGCCACTCCAACTTAGAGAGGATCAGCTATGTCCAGCATGCATCAGCAATTGGCACCACAACCTGTGAATCTGACTCATAAAGCTTCTCTAATCGAGCAGCAATGGAGTCCAAGGGTCGTCGCGGAAATGAACGACTACCAATTCAAGGTGGTACGCATCGAAGGTGAATTTATCTGGCATTCACACCCGGAAACTGATGAAGCTTTTCTAGTGCTTGAAGGTCTCTTGCGTATCGACCTCCCCGAGGGCTGCGTTCATGTGAAGCCGGGTGAGCTGTATGTCGTGCCACGTGGTGTAGAGCACAGAACAGCGGCACAGACGGAAACAAAACTTTTGATGATTGAGCCGCGAGGCGTGTTGAATACCGGTCATGAAGGCGGGGAGCGAACTGCGCTGAATGACATCTGGATCTGAGTCGACATCGAAAATAGTGGCTAGCCTCATCAGCACGTGAAGCGGACAGCTATCCGAGAAGGTGGCCGTTTCACGCCTCATGATTCAAGAGCGCAGCTCTCACCGGTGTGGCATAGACCAGGAAGCTGGCACACCTCGGTTCGGAGTCAGCTATCGGGCGATGAGCCCGGAACAGGCTAGAGAGCCCTGGTCAATGTC